>DASTLS010000288.1:0-2067 GCA_035714725.1 Alphaproteobacteria bacterium
CCGAGAAATCAGCCCGCGGCAATCTGGAAGACGCACGCGCGAAATTCCGCTCTGCGCAAACAGCACCGAAAGCAATTGCGGCGGCTCGCGCTAACAGCGAACAATTGGCGGCACAAGTGAAGCAAGCCGAAGCCGATCTCGCGCAAGCACAACAGGACCTCGATAACACGAAGATCATCGCGCCATCGGATGGCCGTATCGCCAAGAAAGGCGTGGAGCGCGGCAATTATATTCAGCCTGGCCAGGCTCTTGCTTCGCTTATCAGCATGGATGTGTTCGTGACGGCGAACTTTAAGGAAACGCAGCTGACACATATGCATCCCGGCCAGCACGTTGAGGTCAGCATCGACGCCTATCCCGATCGCACGTTCAAAGCCAAGATCGACAGTATTCAATCGGGTAGCGGCGCTTATTTCTCTGCTTTCCCGCCTGAAAATGCGACCGGCAATTTTGTGAAGATCGTGCAGCGCGTGCCGGTAAAGATTTTATTCGACAGCACGCCGGATGCTTCAATGGCACTTGGCCCCGGCATGTCGGTCACACCAACCGTCTATACGAACGATAACAACCATGACTGATACGGCCGCTCCAGCATCTGCGGCACCACAATCTGCTCCTGTAGTCAATCCGTTCCTGATCGCGATGGTGGTCAGCCTGGCTGCCTTCATGGAAGTGCTGGATACGACCATCGTCAACGTCTCGCTTACTCACATTGCCGGTAACCTTGCCGCCAGTCAGGATGAAAGCTCCTGGGTGCTGACTTCTTATCTTGTCGCCAACGGCATCGTGCTGCCGCTTTCCGGCTGGCTTGCCGGTGTGCTGGGCCGCAAAAACTTTTTCATGCTCTGCATTGCGCTGTTTACGGCAGCATCTCTCGCCTGCGGTCTCGCAGCTTCGCTGCCGATGCTGATTTTCTTCCGCCTGTTACAAGGCCTCGCGGGCGGCGGTCTGCAGCCCATGCAGCAATCCATCGTTATGGACAGCTTTCCGCCCGAGAAACGCGGCACGGCTTTCGGCATTACCGGCGTGACGATGATCGTGGCTCCTATCCTTGGCCCCACGCTCGGCGGATTGATCACCGACAACACCAGCTGGCGCTGGATTTTCTTCATGAATGTGCCTGTCGGCATTATGGCGTTCTTCCTCGTCGGACGCCTTGTCCAAGACCCGCCACATGCCAAGGCCAAAGGTGCAAAACACATCGATGTTGTCGGCCTCAGCCTCGTAGCGCTCGCACTCGGCACCATGCAGGTCGTACTTGATAAAGGTCAGGAAGATGACTGGTTTGCCAGCAACTTCATCGTTGTGATGACACTTATAAGTGTCGCCGCTTTCATCGCTGGCATTGTTTGGCTAATGAAACAGGAAGATCCGATCATCGACCTTAGCCTTTTGAAAGAGCGCAGCTTCTCGCTTGCTTGCTTGATGGTCTTCGCCGTCGGCTTTGCGCTTTACGGTTGCAGCACGTTGTTGCCACTTCTCGTGCAATCGCAATTCGGTTATGACGCAACACTCGCGGGCATGGTGCTGTCGCCAGGTGGTATCGCGCTGATTTTCCTGATGCCGATCGTCGGCAAGCTTGTAAATAAAATCGAAGCGAAATATCTGATCGCGTTCGGCATGTTTGCCGTCAGCGTGGGCATGTGGATGACATCCTATGTTACGCCGCAGACGGATTATCACACTTTCGTGATGCTGCGTATCTTGCAAGTCATCGGACTGCCGTTCCTTTTTATCCCGAGCAGCACAATGGCGTTTTCAAACGTCCCGCTCGAGAAAAGCAGCAAGGCATCCGCCCTCTACTCACTCATGCGCAATCTCGGCGGCAGTTTCGGTATTTCCATACTGCTGAACTACGTTACGCAACATGAGCAATCACATCAGGCCTATTTATCAGCCCATTTATCACCAGCCGATGCCGTCTACAGCACGGCGCTTGCGCATACGACGCATGTGATAACAGATATGGGCAACACGCCTGCTGCTGCCCATGGATTTGCGCTCGGCCATTTGTATCAAGGTCTCCTGCATCAATCCGCGATGCTGGCCTATACCGACGCCTTTCGT
>DASTLS010000289.1:0-7215 GCA_035714725.1 Alphaproteobacteria bacterium
AATAGAGGTGCGAGCGAGATGACCAGCGGGATTCGGACGGAATTGACCTGACCTGACATGCGGGCAGCATACTGTCGGAAAAATCCATCCGGCAAGGCATATTTAGGCATAAACGCCATAACTGAACCCCCGCCTTTATGCGGGGGTTTTAGGGCTAAACCCATGAAAAGGGAGGTTAACTTTCGATCAGCTTAAGCGTCAGGCATTTAGCCGAGCCGCCGGATTTCATGAATTCGGCAAGGCTTGTGATGATCGGGGTCAGACCGATGCGACGCAGCCTGTCCTGCAACTCCGTTGAGGCATCGTTGAGGATAATGATGCCATCGACATCCACGGCATTGCAGGCGAACTTTAGCGCGTCCTCCTCGCCGATAACAATGCGCTTTTCTTCCGGCACATGATCGGCGATTTTCTTCTGCGACGCTTCATCGAAAGCGGCCGGATAATACATCACATAGCCGTCAGGCAACGGGCACAAGCAGGTATCGAGATGGTACCAGCGCGGATCGACCAGCTTTACTTGCACAGCCTGACGTTTGAAAATGGACTCGATCACACCCGCTGCTTTCTCGCTTGAACGGAAGCCGTGTCCGGTCCAGACAAAATTCTTACCGCGATCAAAAAGCGCATCGCCGGCGCCTTCGAATTCAATATCCGTCGGCCATGGCGCGATTGTGAAACCGTTTGCTTCAAACCATTTTTTAAATGGCGACTCTTCGCCCCTGCGCTGCTCGGAATGAAAGCGGCTGACAATCACTGTTGATCCAAGCACCATGCCGGCATTGGCGGTGAACACCATATCCGGTAAGCCCTTTTGCGGCTCAACGAATTTTAGCTCTGCATGCTGCTCGAGGAAGCGTTTCAGATTTGCCCATTGCGAACGCGCGTGAAGAGAATTGGTCTTATGCAGACCTTCGTTCATCCAGGGATTGATGACGTAATCGACGCCGAAAAAATCGGGCGCGCACATCAGAATTTTTTGTTTCGTCATTTTGGTCTTCTGGTAATTATGCGAACGCCGGTTCCATTAAAGGGATCTTATTATTTATACGCGTTGATTTCTTAATATCCGCTGAAGGATTTTCGCAAGCCATACCATGGAGTTGTGCGGCCCGAAGCGCCATAACTCGGGTAACCTCGCCGGGCACATAGATCGCATCAGAACTCTGCTTGCGACTTTTCGCTTTGATCTCGATATAAGCGCGCAACCAATTCGGGAACGGGCAATGATCAAGAATTTTGGGTAAATCCAGCTTACCCGCACGCATTTCAGCGAGAACGTAGCTAGCGCAATTACTTGGGCTTGCGTGTTGATGGTAAGTGCCGATGTATCCGGGTATTGCCGCCACCTCGCCTGCCAACTGAAAAAGGGTACGCTGCCGATGGTGCTGTTTGATATAAAAGCCGATAGTAAGCGCGGTATGAGCGACCTCGAATAAAGATGGTAGTCGCTTGCCCGGTACCCTGTATTTACCAGGATGCGCTTCCCATTTTCCGTCTTCATTGCGGATTGCCCAATATTGTTCGTCGCTCTTAAGCGGAAAAACCAAAAACGCGTCACTTGCGCGATGTTGCTCCTGATAAACTTCGCCCGGAACTTTATCCCAGAGTCGCGGATGAACAAGGCGCGTAAAACCGGGAAACCGGTTTAGGCCCTTCAATCTCAATCCATCTTTTGGCGTTGGCGGCGCTGGTTTAACATACGGATTGTTAACGTCGTCTAGATCGGTGCGGTATTTGGCACCGAACGCATCCCAATGTTCGCCATACTGAGGGTGATATTTGATACTCGAAACATGGGAGTGGCCTTCTTTCAAGCGGCCTATGTATTCCCACGCATGCTGTTTTTCTTTGGAGTCGATCGCAATGGTATAAGTCGGCACCCCGACTAGTCTTGTGTCCATTGGGATCAGCCAGAATGGATGGATCGGGCCGCCGGGCACCGGCTTCATCCCTAAATATTCGGCATAGCTCGTTACATTGGTCACCGCGCCGCCTCCAATTCGAATCACTCAAGATTCGAACGGAATCGGTTAGCGGATTATTAATCGAAGTCTTTAGCGAGCTCTTGCTTCACGGCCTGTGGCATCACCGCCATATGGCTATATTGCGGGTGCACAATGGCGAGGACGACTTCAGCACCGGGGTCGCGGAATTTCAAAACTTGTGCCGATGTGAAAGGGAAATGCACGAATTGCACCGATGATGCCTTGCCTTCTTCGGAGGTGTAATCGAGGTCCTCTTCGGCCTTACCTTTGATCACCTCGCCGCCCAAGCGGATTTCCATGTGGTTTTCTACACCACCGAGAGTTGCAAGAACCTGGGCGCGGCGAACAGGGTCATCGATCTGAAACATGACGGTCGCCGTCAATTCACGGCCATTCGGTATAAGGGGATTATAAGCGCGCAGCTCATCTTTCAACTGTTCCTCGCCGCCTTTTTCGATGCGCAGCATTTCCTGCACCTGCATCCACATCGTGTCGTAATTTTCGAAATAGAAAGCAGCGTAAGGCCCTACCGGCATGCGGCGATTTTGTTTTGTGGCAATAATCGCTGTGCGTTTTTGCGCACGGATCGCTTCGTAATCCTTGAGCGGCAAAATATCGGCCGACGTGATTTCGTGTTTCATGCTGCCTCCCGTAAAATTCCGTAACTCATGGCGAAGACCTCAATCGGATGCCATGCGCGTGCACCGGGTTTCGGTGCCTTATCACCCATACGCTCGATGCCCTGCACAATGTGAATTGCAGCAAGTGGACATTCACTCGCCACAAAAGCTTGCTGGCTTTTGTCTTCGGCGTTTTTCAAAACTTCGGCGTTTTTCAAAACTTCGGCGGCTTTGCGCGCGACCGGCTTGCCGACCTTGAGCGCGACTTCGAAATTATCCGTCTTCACGCCCCATGAGCCGCCATGGCCCGAGCAACGCTCAAGCACCGTTATATCGTCGGATTGCGGCAGAAGTTTGAGCATTTCTGCAGCCTTTGCGCCCATATTTTGCGCGCGCGCATGGCATGCGAGATGAAGGGCTACCGGTCCTGCGAGCGGCTTCATACCATCCGCCAGCCCATGGCGCTTGGCGACATCCACAATGTATTCGGTAAGATCGAACGTCGCCTGCGCGAGGTTTGTAATCGCCGCGTAAGATGGATCATCCTTCGGCACAAGCAACGGCCATTCGAGTTTCAGCATGAGTGCGCAGCTTGGCACGAGCGCAATCACATCATAGCCCTTCGCAATCCAATCCTTCATCTCGCCTGCTACCTTGCGGGCATTGGATACAACGGATGCGATATCGCCCTGTTCCAGCTGCGGCATGCCGCAACAGGCCGGATAAACAACTTCGGTCTCAACACCGTTCTTCGCCAGCACCTGACGCGCGATCATGCCGAGATCGGGATCATTGTAATTCATCGAGCACGTTGCATAGATCACAGCTTTGCGCTGGCCATAGGCTGGCGCGGACTTATTTACTTCAGTGATTTCATCTTTCGCACGCGCAACGAACGTCTTGCTCGCGTAGGGTGGCAGCGCCGCTTCGTGATTTACATCAGCAACTTTTTCCAACACACCGCGTGTGAATTTGTTTTCAGTCGATGTCGCCCAGTTCGCGAGCGGCGCCACGAATTTTGCCAGCTCACCATTACGGTCGGTGTTGGTGAGCTCGCGATCAACAAACGGCACGCCGTTTTTCTTCGCCTCGACTGCGCGATAACGCAGCATCAGATGCGGAAAATCGAGATTAAATTCGTGCGGCGGAACATACGGGCACTTCGTCATGAAGCACATGTCGCAAAGCGTACATGCATCGACGACCGGCTTAAAATCTTCCGATTTCACATCATGCAATTCGCCTGACGGCGCCGCATCGATCAGATCGAACAAACGCGGGAAACTGTCGCAGAGATTGAAGCAGCGGCGGCAGCCATGGCAGATGTCGAACACGCGACGCATCTCGGCATCGAGTTTCGCTTCATCGTAAAAATCAGGGTTTTGCCAATCCACCGCATGGCGGGTGGGCGCTTGCAGGCTGCCTTCGCGCATGATTGCTCCGGAAAGAAAAAAGGCCAGCCGAAGCTGGCCCTTCTTCGTTAGTGTTCGTTAGGCCGACTTCTTCAATTCGTCGAGCGCCTTCTGGAAACGACCGGCGTGCGACTTTTCAGCCTTCGCCAGAGTTTCAAACCATTCGGCGATTTCATCGAAGCCTTCTTCGCGGGCAGTCTTCGCCATGCCGGGATACATGTCGGTATATTCGTGCGTTTCGCCGGCGATCGAAGCCGCGAGGTTGTCCGAAGTCTTGCCGATCGGCTTGCCCGTTGCAGGGTCGCCAGATTCTTCAAGATATTCGAGATGGCCGTGCGCGTGGCCGGTTTCGCCTTCTGCGGTTGAACGGAATACAGCGGCGGTGTCGTTGAAGCCTTCAACATCGGCCTTTTGTGCGAAATAGAGATAACGGCGGTTCGCTTGGCTTTCACCGGCGAAAGCGGCCTTCAGATTGTCTTCGGTCTTGCTGCCTTTGAGAGTGGACATGAGCGTCTCCGTGGCTAGATGAATTTCGGGATCCCGAAGGGAACAGGAGCCATTTTAGAATAATTCTAAATTGTGTCAACCCACCATGTGGGTCGGCGAATTGCGAGTGAATTGCAGTTGAGCTTATTTACCCGCGCGCAAACGTATGACGACATCGACACGATCAAGCTCGCGCCCCGCGGGCAGTTTCGGCAAGCGGCTGATATGAACGTGTTTTGCGGGCACATCGTGCAGCATGCCCGTCGTTTCGTCGAAGAAATGATGATGGTCGTGAATGTTGGTATCGAAATAGACGCGGTTCGAGTCGATCACGACCTGGTGCATCAGCCCCGCTTCAGTGAATTGATGCAGCGTGTTGTAGACAGTCGCCAGCGAAACACCGGTCTTAGCTTTGCGCATGGCGGCATGGACCTGTTCCGCCGTCATATGCTTATCGCAACCGTCGAACAGGTAGCGAGCGAGGGCGGTACGCTGGCGCGTCGGACGAATCCCCGAGCGCTGCAAGAGTTCCGTCACTTGCAAAAGCTTGGCTGAATGATCATGCTGCGGCTTGGTTTTCATGCGCCAATTATGGCCTATAATCGCCCTCAAGGAAAGAGGATGCTCATTTGAGAAAAGTTTGGGGCAAAGTTATAGGCGGCACGCTTGGCCTTATGGCCGGTGGGCCTCTCGGCGCTGCGGTTGGCTTTATTGTCGGCCATGTCCATGATCTGGGCCGCGAAATTGCGAGCGGCGACAATCCCTGGAACAACCTCACTAATTTTCACGGCGTCTTTGCAGGCAATGCAAAACAAGCCGCCTTCACCATGGGCGTTATCGTGCTCGGTGCCAAAATGGCGAAGGCCGATGGCCGCGTGACGCACGCCGAAATCGAAGCGTTCAAACGCGTGTTTCAGGTCTCACCTTCACAAGAAGCGCAAGTCGGCCGCCTCTTCGATCATGCGCGGCAAAGCGCGCATGGCTTCGAGCCCTATGCGTTTCAGCTGGCGCAGGTGTTTCCAAAACCGGTGCTCGGCGAAATTCTCGGCGGTCTTTTTGTGATCGCAGCTGCGGATAGCGGCGGGGTTAGCCCGAGCGAAATCAAATTTTTGAAAAGCGTCGCGAGCATTTTCAATTTCGATACGATTGAATTTGCGCGCGTAGCATCTCGCGCCGGCGTGCGCCTGCCCGCCGAAGAAACTCCCCGCAGCGAAAGCAACGAAGCCTTTGCCATCCTTGGCGTGCGCGAGGAAGCGACGGTCGAAGAAATCAAAGTTGCCTATCGCGCGCTTATCCGCGAACATCATCCGGACAAGCTTGTAGCGCAGGGCATGCCGCCGGAATTTATCGCGACCGCGACTGAGAAAATGAAACGCATCAACGCTGCTTACGACACAGTTTCGAAAATTAAGGGTATTAAATGACGCTTACCCAGACCTCCTCACCTAATTTCGATGCGCGCGATCAGGCCGTGAAGCTCACATATATCGTGCTGCATTACACTGGCATGAAAACCGGCAAAGAAGCGTTGGAACGTTTAATCGACCCGGCTGCAAAAGTCAGTGCGCATTATGTGGTTGAGGAAGACGGAAGAATTTTTCAATTGGTCGATGAGAAAAATCGTGCCTGGCATGCGGGACGCGGCAGCTGGAAAGACGTCACCGATATCAATAGCGCCTCCATCGGCATCGAGCTTGTGAACCCCGGCCATCAGCACGGCTATCGCGCGTTTCCATCTGCACAGATCACGGTGTTGAAAGAACTCTTACGCGATATTATCGCACGCAATAATTTCGATGCGCGCACATGTCTACTCGGCCATTCGGATATCGCGCCGGAACGAAAAGAAGATCCGGGCGAACTCTTTCCGTGGCAAGAACTTGCGAAAGACGGCTTGGGCGTTTGGCCGCAGCCGAATGAAAGCGACTACGCAGATGCCGATGATGGTGAAGTGCAAAAACTTTTGCGCCAGATCGGTTATGCATGCCCCACAACCGGCGCTTATGATCGCGAGACACGTGCAGCACTTATTGCTTTTCAACGTCGCTATGAGCCGGAAACTTTGACAGGTACGCCTGAGCGCGAAACCGTAGGCCGCATGCGTGCCCTATGCCGCGCGAAGAACGGCTGAGTGTTCTGAACGCGAGTTTAAACGCGAAGAGCGATGCGCTTTGAAAGCCTTATCGTGACTTGATACAAGATGAACACCACTGAAAGCTGGGATATCATCGCCGAGCTTTCCTTCTCTCATTGCCGTTTGAACAGCCGCATCTCGCCAAACATGGGCCGCACGTTCTTCCGGGCTCAATTGAATATGCGCTATGGCTTTCAAAGCTTCCGCCACTGGCGCAAAATCTCGGGCAATCGCCGTATACGGCATGCGCTTATGGCTCGGACCTTCTTCCGGCAAATCCTTTAGATCGATTAGTTTCCATTCATCGAATTCCGGATCTTCATCATTATTGCCGGTATAAAGATTGGGCTGTACGCCATCCCGCACCAAAAATGCAGAACAACCGACCATATTAAAATCGTAATGGCTCCAATTTTTTCTGAGCGGGTACCAATGATGCTCGGTCATTGAAGGCAGCTGAAGAATTTCTTTTTCACCAAATCCAAATTCCTCGAAATTTTCGCGCCGTGCGGCCATCAATGTGGATTCGGGCGCGTTTGTTTCACTGAACCAGCCGACGGCACCTTGCGGCAGTT
>DASTLS010000290.1:0-7817 GCA_035714725.1 Alphaproteobacteria bacterium
CGGAGACGCGTTGGATGCTTGGGCCATCTGGATGATCATCGAGCCAGAAAGTGCCGCCGCCGGATGATTTCACGATTGGTGCGAGCACATCACTTGTTGCGCGTATATCGCCGAACTCAGGCGCATCTTTCGGGCCCACCATCACGAACAGATCTTTTTTACCGTCATTCAGATGATAGAGGCCGGTATCTTTGACGGGCATCGTGGCTGTGAGAATGCCGGGCTGATTGCTTGGCGCGAGCGTCGCATGCGTCGTTTGATTATCGGGGCCGATGACGCTGATATCGGCGCTGCTGTCATGCAGGCTTTGGCGTGTGATCGTGAGTTGCCAGCCTTGCTCAGTTAAATCGCCATGCGCGCGAAGTGCCGTTTCATCCAGCTCCGGCTCCTGCACCAGCCAGTGCGCGACACGGCGGAGCATCTCAGCTTGCGGACCACCATTTTCATAACCGCGCGACCAGAGCCAGAATTGATCGCTGAGGAATTGCGCGACGCGCCCGTTGCCGACATGATCGAGCACGAGAAGTGGCGAGCCATTAATGCCGGTCATCAGCACTTCGCCTTTTTTGGCGCGCGCTTCAACTTCGCGGAACCATGGTCCCCACTTCTCGCGCGGCATATCGGTGGGCAGCGCTGATGTCACTGGATGACGCTGACCCGCTTCCGACAAATCCGGCACGAAGCGGTTGGTGAGCAGACGGCCTGTCGGCTCCGTCGGCAAAATACGCGCGAGGGGCGAGAGCGTGAGCGGCGGCACAGCGGTATCGGTGCTATTGGAAATCAGCAAAGCGCCGCCATTTTCAACATATTTTGCAATGTTTTCGAGATATTCATCCGGCACCAAAGATTGCTGACGGAACCGGTCGAAGATCACGAGATCGAAGCTGCTGAGCTTCACTTCGAACAACTCATGCACCGGGAAAGCGATGAGCGAAAGCTCCGTGTTCGGCACCGTATCCATCTTCATCGGCGAGCGCAGAATGGTGAAGTGAACAAGGTCTACTGCCGGATCGGCTTTCAAAAAATTACGCCAGGTGCGGCCGCCAATGTGCGGCTGGCCGGAGACGAGCAGCACGCGCAAGCGATCGCGAATGCCACTGACACTGACCGCAGCCGTATTATTGATCGGTGTAAGTTCGTTCGGAAGTGTTGCAGTCGAGAAGGCGAAAAGATTTGCACCGGCATGGCCAATGGGTGCTTCGAAATGCACATCTTCACCGACCGGCGCATCGAAACTTTGCTCGGTACCATCGTCGCGGCGGAAAGTGATCGTTGCATGCTCACTCTGCTGTTTCGGCGCATCCTCGACGCGTAGCGTGAGCTTCACGCTCTTGCCGACAAGGCCGTAAGCGGGCGCTTCCTTGATCACGATGCGGCGGTCGATCTCGTTTTTGTGACCGGCGATAAGTGCATGAAATGGCGCATTTAGTGGGGTTTCCGGCTTATCATGCACCTCCCCATCCGTAATCGCGATGATGCCCGCAAGCCTGTCACGCGAGAGGCCGGAAAGTTTCTGCTGCACAGCTTCAAACAAATCGGTCTCGTCTGTTCCTTTCACATGCACGGTCTCGAGCGTGAGATCATCCATCGCAGAGATTTTTTGTGTGATTGCATCGGCGGCTTTTTGTGCCTGTGTAGCGCGGTCGCCAATTTTTATGCTCGCGCTGTCATCGATCACAAGAAGGGCTGTGTCTTTCAGCGCCTCGCGTTTTTCGGCGATGAGCGATGGATTGGCGAGCGCAAGCAGCAATAATGCGAAAGCGGCGATACGCCAGAGGGCACCCTTTGCTTTTGCGCGTAATGCGTATGCGGAAAGCAAAGCCGCAATCGCGCCGAGTGTTTCAAGCGCAACCCACGGCAGGCCCGGCGCAAAGACGATGTGAAAATGATCGCTCATTTCCCCATCCTTTTCAGGAGTGCCTGCGCATGCAGCTGATCAGATTTATAATTGCCGGTGAGGGCGTACATAAGAATGTTTACGCCGAAGCGAAACGCGCGCTCGCGCTGCGCATCGCCGCCGGGTACACAGGGATACATAAAGCGCCCCTGATCATCCGCAGCCCACGCAGCAGCCCAGCCATTGGTGCCGGAAATAACAGTCGCGACGCCGTCGTAGGACGATGCTTCTTCGGGCTCCAGCCACAACTCTTCGGAGGCATAACGGCCGGGAAATGCATCGAGCAGATAGAAACTGCGATGCAGCACGTGATTTTCCGGCAACTTTACCATCGGCGGCAGATCGATGCCCGCGAGGATTTGCTGCGTCATGCTGGGCGGCGGCATCTCGCCGCTCATGCTGTCGAACACAATCATGCCGCCGTGATGCAAATAATCGTTCATATGTTTGGCGCCTGTTGGAGACAGCGCAGCTTCACCCGGTACCAGCGGCCAATAGAGGAACGGATAAAACGCAAGCTCATCACGGTCGGGATCGACGCCGATGACGGCGACTTCATCGATGGACGTTCTGTTTTGTATCACGCGCGCGAGCGTGGCGAGGCCCGCTTCGGAAATTTTGTCGGTCTCGCGATTACCGGTTTGCACATAAGCGAGTGTTGTCTTGGATGTGAGCTCAACAGGGTCTGCGGCTTGTGCGTGAGATGCAAAAAGCAGCGCGAGAAGGAGGGCGACGACAGGCGCACGACGCACGAAAAATCCCCGTAAATAAAGGCTCAAAGCGAAGTCGAGCAGGAAGAGAATGAAGGCTGTAGCGAGCAACAGGCTTTGCAGATCATATTGCTTGGTTTCTTGCCGATAACTTTCCGCCGAGACGCCGTTGAGTGGCAGAGGAGGTGCCAATGCCGTGCCGAGATTGAATGCGCGGTTCATCGCGTCGGTGCCATAGAGGCCGGGCGGATGTTGTGGTCCAACTTTCACATGCGCGAGATCGTCACCCGTGATTGGCTCAGCCGCTGCGCCGGGTTTTTGTTGTTCGCCGAATGCATCGAGCGCCGCGAGCGGTGGTAATGCCGATGTATTTACTTGATCGCCGCCGCCGTGGGAGAGATCGACAATCCGCCGCAGCATATCCACAAAAAGTCCGGAGAGCGGCAGGTTCGACCAATCCGAACGCGCAGGCACATGGAACAAAATCGTGAGGCCAGCGCCGAGCGGCTTTGCTGTGACAAGCGGCGTGCCATCCGCAAGTGCTGCCCAAGTGCGCGAAGCAAGTTCAGGCGCGGGTTCAGCCAAAATCTGGCGGCTCACAGTTACATCTTTCGGTATCGCAATGCCGTGGAAAGGGCTGCCCGTCGGGAAAATTTGCAGCGCTTGCGGCGTTGCCCAGCTGAGCGAGCCGCCCAACGAACGGTCACCCATGCGAAGCGTGACCGGTAGCAAATCGTTTTGCGCGTTTTCGTCGGCACTCATGCGGTCGCCCGCGAATTGCACCAGTACGCCGCCCTTCTTCACCCAGTCGGTGAGGGGCTTCATCTGATCGGCGGAGATATCGGTCGCATCCGTCTTGATCAAAACCGCGAGCGGCTGCGCGAGAAGTTTACTCAGATCATCGACATGCAAATCGGCATAGGGCTTCAGCGCGCGGTCAAGATAAAACAATCCGCTGAGGAGCGAGTGGCGGTCGATTTCGGTTTGATCACCAACAAGGCCAACCGGGCGATGTTCCCAACTGGCATCGAGCAAGACAGTTGCTCCTGCTGTGCGCAGGCCTTCGATCTCAAAACGCGATACCTGATTGCGCATATCAAGCGGCATATCGAGTGATGCCGTCGCGCGCGGCGAGCCGACCGGAAAATTAATCGGCATATGGGTGAGTGCGTGGCCGCTGCGATCAAGCGCCGATATCGCAAGCTGCGCGGGTGCACTAGTATCCGCGCGCAAAACAGCGATGCTTGTGCCGCTGTCATCACTCTGCGGTGGCGTGAGGAGATAAATGGGTGTACCGGCATCGCCGAAAACGCGCGTGTCACCGGCGTCATGAAGTGCTGTGTAGAAGATATTCGCATCGGTTCCGCCGAGGCCGGAGGAGAGCCATATGGATGACGAAAATGCTCCATTTCCAAGGTTTTCTGCGAGTTTTGCGGCACTCGCCCAATCGGCGGGCCAGGGCTCTGGCTTGATTGCATTGATCTGTGCGAGCGCAGCTTTTGCCGCGACCGGCCCCGTGATCTGAAGCGCTGCGCCTGACGCAGCTGGTGTTGTGGGCAGCAGATAAACCTCGCAGCCAGCTTGCGCGGCTTCGTTGAGAATATTGTGGAGTGCTTCCGTGCGTGCATCCCAATCACGAGCTGCCGCCCAATCATTATCAATCGCGATCAGTAACGCGCCGTTACCGGAGATCGTTGCGGCTGGATTGATCACGGGCCCTGCGAACGCCACAATAATGAGCGCCGCGATAATCAGGCGCAGAAGAAGCAACCACCACGGCGTGCGTGCTGGCGTTTGCTCCGGCTTCACCAGATCGCGCAGCAAAGAAAGTGCCGGGAACTCGATCTTCTTTGGCGATGGCGGGGTGAGGCGCAGCAGCCACCAGAGCAGCGGCAGCGTCGCGAGAAATCCCAGAATATATGGCGATGCAAAAACCAGATGGCCGAACGGCATCACGCGCTCCGCGGTTTTGAGGCTAGCGCATCATAGATGCGCAGCAACGCGAGGTGCGGAAGTTCGGTCGTGATGTGCGAAGTGTAGAACCAGCCGGCACTTTGTGCAGCATGCATCACGCGTTCTTTGTGTACGGCGAATTCGCGGAGGTAAGCCTCGCGTAAAGAGCCCGCATTCGGCAGCAAAACCGGCATTTCATTCTCGAGCCCGCGCATATCGATGCGGCCTTCGAAGGTGAAATCATTCTCGGCAGGATCTGTCACATGCACGATCACACCGCTGAGATTAAGTGCGGCATAGCGTTGCATCATGCGCATAAGATGCTCAGGCGGCATCAAGAAATCGCTGCAAAGAATGACATGCGCATGACGCGCGATGGGGATATCCGGCGGCGCGCTGTCGCCCTGGCCTGAGCCGAGGCGTGACGCGAGTTGCTTCAAGCCGTTTTTGCCGTGGGCTGTGATGCTGCGGCGATCAAGCCACGTCACTTTTTCGCCGCCGCGCAACATGAGATCGGAAAGTGCGAGCATCAACAGCTGCGCGCGCTCCGCTTTCGTTTGCAGATTACTTGCCGATGAATAATGCATCGAGCCGGACGTGTCGGCCCAGACATACGCACTTTGCGAGGCTTCGTATTCGCGCTCGCGGATAAAAATTTTGTCGGTGCGCGAAGATTGCCGCCAGTCGATGCGCTCGGCAGGATCGCCTTGTTCATAGCGCCGGAATTGCCAGAAGGTTTCGCCGGGGCCTGCGCGGCGTCGGCCATGCGTGCCTTGCATAACTGTTTGCGCGACGCGTTCGGCCTCGATCAAAAGCGGCGGAAGGCGGGATGATAATTCCTGCGCCTTATGCTGGAGCGGCGCGGCCATAGGCGTTAGAGATCGGCTACGGATTGCGTCATGGCGTGCAGCACTTTATCGAGCGTGACGCCTTCAGCGCGCGCAGCAAACGACAGCGCCATGCGATGTTGGAGTGCTGGTTTCGCCAGCGCCAAAACATCATCGAGCGAAGGCGACAGACGACCATCGATCAGTGCGCGGGCGCGTGATGCGAGGCTGAGTGCCTGACTTGCGCGCGGGCCGGGGCCCCATGCGACGTATTTCTTGACGATATCGAGGCCTGAGCTATCTGGGCGACCGGAACGAACCAGCGCCAGAATACCATCGACGGTTTTTTCGCTGATCGGCATGCGGCGCACGAGTTTTTGAAGTTCTTGCAACTCTGCCGCCGTGAGCGTCGCGCGGAGTTCATGCGCAGTAGACATCGTGGTGGCCAGCAGCATCTGACGTTCGGCATCCAGATCGGGATAATCGATATCGATCTGCAAAAGGAAACGATCAAGCTGCGCTTCGGGCAGGGGATACGTACCTTCCTGCTCCAGCGGATTTTGCGTCGCCATGACATGGAACGGCGCGGGCAGCGGGTGATTGTGCCCGGCGACCGTCACCTGATGTTCTTGCATTGCTTGCAGCAGAGCGCTTTGCGTACGCGGGCTGGCGCGATTGATTTCGTCGGCCATGAGAAGTTGCGAGAAGACAGGGCCGGGGATGAAACGGAAATTGCGGCGACCGTTTTCACTCTCTTCCATCACTTCGGTGCCGAGAATATCGGACGGCATCAAGTCGGGCGTGCACTGAATGCGGCGCGCGTTAAGACCCAAAACAGTGCCGAGCGTATCGACAAGGCGCGTCTTGGCGAGACCCGGCACGCCGATGAGCAGCATGTGACCGCCGGAGAGAATAGCGGTGAGGCTTTGGTTGACGACTTCGTCCTGCCCGAAAATAACCTGGCCGATAGCTTCGCGGATTGCGCCGAGCTTCCTGCCGGTCGCTTCAATCGCTGCGATCAGGTCGGGCGGCGCTTCGTTCGGCGTCGCAAGTCGGGTGGAGAAAAGAGTTGTCACAAAGGCCCCATAAAGGATGAGGTGAAGAGCGCGCTTACATTAGCGCAATTTCATGCGCAGCCAAAGCAATTGATGAGCGAATGATTCAGGGGCATTCTGCTTGCATGAGCGATTTTCCATCCCATCTCGATCCCCAAAAACATAGCTGGCTGCAGAGTGAAGCTTTGCGCCGTCTTTTTGGCGTTATTAAGGCCGCGGGCGGCGAGACGCGCGCCGTTGGCGGCGCTGTGCGCGATGCGCTCTTGGGCCGCCCTGTGAATGAAATCGATCTCGCCGTGAATTTGGCGCCCGATCGCGTGATCTCGATTTTAGAAGATGCGAAGATCAAGGTCGTGCCGACGGGGTTCGAACACGGCACCGTTACGGCTGTGATCGATCACAAAGGTTATGAGCTCACGACGTTGCGCAAGGATGTGGAGACCGATGGCCGGCGCGCGCGCGTGGCGTTTACGGATGACTGGCAGGGCGATGCCGCGCGGCGCGATTTCACGATCAATGCGCTTTATGCCGATGAAGCCGGAAAGATTTACGATTATTTCAGCGGAAGAACAGATCTCGCGCAGGGGCGCGTGCGTTTCATCGGCGATGCCCGTGCGCGCATCAAGGAAGATGTTCTGCGCATCCTGCGTTTCTATCGATTTTACGCCTATTTCGGCAAAGGTGCGCCGGATGCCGATGGGCTGGCGGCATGCCGTGAGCTCGCGACGCTGCTGCCGACATTATCGGCGGAGCGTGTGTGGCGCGAGATTGTCAAATTACTCGCGGTGCCCGATCCAGCGCCGACATGGAAGACGATGCGCGATAATGCCGCGCTGACTTATGTGGCACCTGATGCCACGAACATCATGCGGCTCGAAGGTTTGGTCGAGGCGGAGAAGCGGTATGAAGAAGATGCCGTGCCGCTCGCACGGTTTGCAGCACTCTTGCCGAAAAACAAAATGGCGGCGGACAGTATCGCGCAGAAACTGAAACTCTCGAACAAAGATGCCGATGTTTTGCGTGTGCTGACGGTGTTGCCGGATGCCTTGCGTGGGAAGTTAGACCCCGTTCCGTTCCGCAGAGCGATGTACGAGCATGGCATGAGTAATGCCCGTGCCGCAGCGCTTTTGGTTGCAGCGGAAGATCGCGGTGCCGACCTTGAGCCGGCGCTGGCGGCAGCGGCTGAGTGGCAAAAACCGGTTTTCCCGTTGCAGGGTGAGGATATCTTGAAGATGGGCCTCACGCCCGGCCCGCAAGTTGGCGTGATTTTGAAATCGGTCGAGGATTGGTGGGCGGCGCAAGATTTTCGACCGAACCGGGATGAATGCTTGGCTGAGGCGAAGAAGCTCATAAAATAACAATATGGGAAAATTCC
>DASTLS010000291.1:0-6561 GCA_035714725.1 Alphaproteobacteria bacterium
ACGTTCTTCTTCCGCCAGATGCCGGAGCTGATCTCGCGCGGCTATCTCTATATCGCGCAACCGCCGCTTTACCGCATCAAGCGCGGCAACAGCAAAGAGCGTTACATGAAGGACGACCGCGCGCTGGAAAACTATCTGATCGATACCGCTGTCGAGGAAACCAGCGTCACGCTGCATGACGGCAAGGTGCTGAAGGGTCAGGACCTCCGCAACCTCGTCGAGCAAGCACGTGTGATGAAATCAGCCGTGCAAGCGCTCAACCGCAAAGTCGGCCAGCAAGCGATTGTCGAGCAAGCTGCGATTGCGGGTGCCCTCAACGCATCTCTCACCGGCAATGCCGAACAGGCTACGCAAGCAGCAGAATACGTTGCGAAGCGCCTCGATACGCTGTTGCCGGAAAATGATCGCGGCTGGAAAGGCGAGGCCACTAAGCGCGGCGGCATGCTCTTCACACGCTCGCGCCACGGCGTGACTAATCGCTACACGCTCGATGCCGATACGCTGAAAGCATCGGAAGCCCTCCGCCTCGACGGCATGACGGCTGATCTGCAGCAATGGTTCCAGGCGCCAGCAAAGCTGATGGTGAAGGACAAAGTTACGACGCTGGCAGGGCCTGTCGCACTCGTCGACGGCATCCTCGAACAAGGCAAACAGGGCCTCACCATGCAGCGCTACAAAGGCTTGGGCGAAATGAACCCCGAGCAGCTGTGGGAAACGACGCTCGACCCAAGCATCCGTTCCCTCATGCAGGTGAAGGTGCAGCAAGCCGATGTCGCAGAGACCGTGTTCTCCACGCTCATGGGCGATGTGGTCGAACCGCGCCGCGACTTCATTCAGGAAAACGCCCTGAACGCGACGAATATCGACGCCTGATTGCCTCTTTACGTCTGCGGGCTTATATCTGCCGCTCCCTTTGCGACTGAAGGAGCGACGTTATGAGCGACACGAATTTTCAGATCATCACATCCTATGTGACGATGAAAGATGCCAACGCCGCGATCGCTTTTTACAAAAAAGCCTTCGGCGCGACAGAAGATCTTCGCATCGAAGGTCCCGGCGGCAAGATCGGCCATGCCGGCCTCACCGTCTATGGCGGCAAAATCATGATGAGCGACGAGATGCCTGGTATGTCTCCGCCGCCTGCCAACGGAAGCTCGTCGGTCAATTTCTACGTGATGGTCGATAATCCCGATCAGGCGTTCGAGAAAGCAGTGAAAGCCGGTGCAACCGAAGCCTATCCTGTCAGCGATAAATTTTATGGCCATCGCGTGGGTGCTGTGAAAGATCCATTCGGCTATGTCTGGCATCTAGCGAAGGTTGTTGAAGAATTGAGTAAGGATGAAATGATTGAGCGTGCCAAAACCGCATTTACTAAAGGCTGAATTTAGCCACCTGACAGATAACGGTTTCGCCTTCGTGCCTGCGCAGGAAATGCGCGGGATGCTTGAGGCATGCGGCAGTCTCAAAGATTGGGATGCGTTCGCTGCGAGCTGGAACGACCTCAAGACCGATGAGTACATGGCCGATAAGGGCCGTTATCGGAAACGGCGCTATGCGGTTTATCACGCGGATGTTTCAGGCACAGTGACGCGCGAAGGGCATCAGCCGCATTATCAGACGCTCGATTACAATCCGCTCCATGGCGGCGTCGAGCGCTGGTTCGAGCCGGTGACGGATGCGATAGGCACCAGCGCATCGATGCAGACAATCCTGAAATTCTGCACGCAACTTTTCACGCAGATGAAGAATGCGTCGGTCGCCTGGCACATCGAAGCGCATCAATTCCGCATCGAAGCCGGCAAAGATATGAAAGGCCAGCCGACGCCCGAAGGCATGCATCGCGACGGGCGCGATTATGTGCTGGTGCTGCTGATCAAGCGCGAGAATATCCAGAGCGGCGTAACGAGCATTCATTCACTCGAGAAAAAACCCCTCGGCAGTTTTACGCTGGCTCAGCCTTTCGACGCCGCGCTTGTCGATGACGCGCGCGTCTTTCACGGCGTGACGGCGGTCGAGCCGGTCGACGCCGCAAAACCTGCCTATCGCGATGTTCTCGTGGTGACGTTTAAAGCAGAATAACTGCCAGCGACAGCGCACCCGCTGCCCAACAGTAATAGGCGAAGGGATTGAGCGCTTCGATCTCGTTCTGCTTGAAATATTTCATCAGGAACGCCGTGCTGAGATAGGCCGTAACACCGGCAACCAAACCCGCCAGCACCATCATATGCATATCGGCGTTCGCGTGCATCTTAAGGAGCTTCGGAACTTCGAGGACGCCTGCGCCCAAAATCACGGGTGTCGCGAGCAGGAACGAGAAGCGCGCGGAGTCTTTGTGCGTCAGGCCGGCCATCACGCCGCCGACCATCGTTGATCCCGAGCGCGAGATGCCGGGGATGAGCGCCAATGCTTGCGCGGCACCGATCAGGAGAGCGGCTTTCCAATCCACTTCATCCAACGACTGGCGGCCGCGATGCTTGATGCGTTCGCCGAGGAATAGGATGCCGCCATTCACGATCAGAAATGCAGCCGCCAGCGCGGGCGAGCCGAAGAAGCCGCGCACGATATGCTCGAGCGCAAAACCAAGCACGATGGCGGGCAGCGTGGCGATGATCACAAGGCTGAGAACTTTACGTTCCGACTTCACCTTCTTGCCTTTGCCGAGCACGGCCATGCCGAAATTGAACCAGTCGCGCCAAAAATAAATCAGGAGAGCTGCGGCTGTGCCGAGATGCAGCACGACGAGGAAGGGCAGGAAGTCGGGCGCTTTCTGATCGATGCCCCAGCCGAAAAGCCGCGGCAGGATGACGGCGTGGCCAAGGCTCGAGACCGGGAACAGCTCGGTGGCGCCCTGAAGGACGGCGATGACGAAAGCCTGGATGAAGGTCATGGAAAACTCCGCGGGAATCAGATTGCCAAACACTATCATTAAGGCCAAACAGATTCACCATGCCCCGTAGCATCAAAAAATCATTCGAATCGCTCGCGCCGATGTTCCGCCCGCCGTTTGACGGGCTTGGCTGGCTGGTCGTTCTCTATTTTGCGTGGTGCTTCCTTATGTACCCGCACAGCCAGACGCTGCGCGGCAATCTGCCCGACCCTGACGACTATATGTATCTCACGCAGGTGCTGGACTGGCTGAAGGGCCAAGGCTGGTACGATAATGTGCAGCACCGGCTAAACCCTCCGGACGGCGTGCCGATCCATTTCTCGCGGCTCGCGCAGATGCCGATGGCGCTCGGCATCTTGATGTTCGAGCAGCTGCATCTGGGCCCACGCGCGGCAGCGATGCTCACAGCCATGATCTATCCGCTGATACTCTTCGGTGGAATGCTGGTTGCCCTGCGCCGCCTGGCGGTCAGCTACGTGCCTGAGAAATGGGCCGGTGTCGTGGCCTATATCGCGCTCTTCGCGACCGCCATGACCTTTATGTACACGCCGGGGCACCTCGATCATCACGGGCTGAATTTGATGCTGATCACGCTCGTGCTCGGCTTCGTCGTACGCATGGTGGAAAGGCCGGGCGATTACAGGCTCGGCCTCGCAGCCGGCCTGATCATGGCCCTCAGCCTCACCGTGGCGCTCGAGGTCCTGCCGTGGCTGTTGCTCATCAGCGCCTTCCTGGGCCTCTGGGCGGTAGTGAAAGGCGGAGCTGCGGCCCGCAATGCCCTTGTCTACGCTCTGGCGCTTTATCTCGGCAGCATGGCGACGCTCGCGATCACGCGCCCGCCGTCTGAGTGGATGGTGCCTGACGTCCTGACCTATTCCTGCGTCTATGTGTATCTGACCGGTGGTGTGGCTGTGAGCATGGCGGGTATCGCAGCGGTGGCGGGCGCCCCCGCTTTGGTCCGCTGGGTAGCTGGCGGCGCCTTGGCAGCACTCACCGGCTGGGCTTTCCTGCACAGTTTCCCCGCCCTCGTCGCCGGTCCCTATGGCGGCATGGACCCCGAGCTGGCCCGCATGATGCTCGGCGAGCTGGACGAAGCGCGGCCCCTCATCCGCTCCGAAGATACCATTTTTGGGTTGGCCGTTCACTTCACCGGCTGGGCTGTCGCTACAGCTGCCGCGTCACACTTCTTCCGCCGCGCCAAAGGTGAAGCTCGTTGGCGCTGGGCGCTGCTCCTGCTTCTCCTCACCGCCGGGTTTCTGCTGACGGTCTTCTATCAGTATCGCTTCATCGCCATGACGTCGGCGTTAACCATAGTGCCGCTGGCAGCTCTCCTGCAGCGCGGCTGGGCGCGACTCGCGAAGTGGGAGACGGGGCGCGCGCGGACCTTCGCCGAGATCGGCTTGCTGCTGCTCGTCGGTCCTCTGCCCGGCGTGCTCATCCCCGCTGCCGTCGATGGCCGCAGCTTCTCGTCCGGCGTGCTGTTATTTCCGGTTGATGCCGCAGTGAAGAGAAACCCTTGCGATACTTATGTTCTCGAGCATGTGCTGGACGACCCGCTGCTCTACGGCAACCGTCCGCGCCTGATCGTCAGCAGCATGGGCCAGGGGCCCGAGCTTCTTTTCCGCACGCCGCATAAGGTTTTGTCGGCCCCCTATCATATGGATGTGAGCGGCAATATCGATGCGACTCGCTTCTTCTCGACGCCTTACGCGAGCGAGGCGGAGCAGATCGCGCGCCGCAGGAAGATCGAGCTCGTGGCCGCGTGCAGATACGTACCGGATGTTTACACGCGCCCGCCGGAGGGCAAACCCGGCACGCTCACGGGCGGCGCAGGGAAAGATTTTGCACCGCACTTTATCGAGCTGTTGATGACAGGCCGTGCGCCAAAGTGGCTGAAAGAAGTGGACTTCCGCGGCCTCTCCAACTTCGTGATCTACGAAGTGCGACTGCCCGACGAGCGCTGAGATCTCGGGCGTCGCCACGAAAAAGTCCGAATGCGGCAGGTGAGTTATTTTGACAACAGACTCAAAAAAATGCCCGCAACTAAAATTTTTTATTGAATGTTAAAAGATTCGACTTACATTCCCTCTTACGGAAGCGCACGTGCCACTGGCCCAAGGACGCGAAGGCATACCACCTTTTTCGTTCCCCACTGGTTTATGTAACGACGCTTTGCCGCCCGACAAAGCCTCTAGTGAGAGGTCGAGCCGGGAACGTGGTATGCAGCAAAGAGTCTTTCTTTTGTCGGTTGAGCCTTAAGTTTTATTACCTGTTGGTTAACAGGCTCAGCCAGGAAAAGAAGTCGGCCTTCGTTGTGAGGCAAAGATGAAAGGGCCGGATAGGTCGCGAAGCTAAGCCGCTTCTCACCCCCCATCCTAAACCCCGACCAGTCGCCCGCTCTTTATTGAGCAGAGTCTAAGGCGGCAACGGGACATCTTTACCTTCGGCATGAGGCTTTTGGCTCTCCAGCTGCGTTGAAACGCAAAGGAGACTTGGGCCTATGGACTACAACGAGCTGATGCCCCTGGCGCAAACGAACGCCTCGGCTACCGAAACCAACCTTCTTATCGAGACACCGGAAATCCGGCTGCCGCGCTATGCGAGCGTCGAAGATGCCGTGAAGAGCCTGCGCCCGGCGCAACCGCTCCGCTGTATGCATCCCGAGAAGCTGCGCGCGACCGTCTCTGAATTCGTCACCAAATTCCCCGGCCAAACCTTCTACGCCGTTAAGGTCAATTCCGACCCGTATGTGCTGCAGACGGTCTGGGCTGGCGGCTGCCGCAATTTCGACGTCGCATCGCTGAACGAAATCAAGCTGACGCGCGGCATGTTCCCGACTGCCCGCCTCGCTTTCATGCACCCGATCAAGAGCCGCGAAGCCATCCGCGCCGCTTACGCTGAATATGGCGTACGCGATTTCGCGGTCGACACCTTTGAAGAGCTGCATAAAATTCTGGAAGAAACCCAGCTCAGCAAGGGCATCGTCGCGGCCGATCTCGCGATCCATGTCCGCCTTGCGATGCCGAAGGGCTCCGCGAGCCACGACCTGTCCGGCAAATTCGGCGCAGCGCCTGAAGCTGCAGCCAAGCTGCTTAAGGATGCGGCGCAAGTCGCAGCCAAGGTCGGCCTCTGCTTCCATGTCGGTTCGCAATGCATGGACCCTGTGTCCTACACCGAAGCGCTCGACCGCGCCGGCGAAGTCATCAAGGCTTCGGGCGTTCAGCTCGACGTGCTCGATGTCGGCGGCGGCTTCCCGGTTTCGTACCCGGATTGCGTGCCTCCTTCGCAGGAAGCCTATTTCACCGCTATTTCAGCCGGCGTTAAGAAGCTCAAGCTCCCGAAGAGCTGCCAGGTCTGGGCCGAGCCCGGCCGTGCGTTGGCTACTCCGGCGGAAACGCTGATCGTCCGTGTTGAGCTCCGCAAGGGCAATGCACTCTATATCAACGACGGCGGCTACGGCTCGCTGCTGGACGGCATGATGCTCGGCCAGCGCTGGCCGGTGCAGCAGATCCGCCCGCGCCGTCGCGTCGAGAAGAAGTTGATTCCGTTCACTTTCTACGGACCAACCTGCGACTCGCTCGACAAGATGGCTGGTCCTTTCATGCTGCCGGAAGACATGCGTGAAGGTGACTGGATTGCCATCGGCATGCAGGGTGCCTATTGCGCCTCGATGC
>DASTLS010000292.1:0-3057 GCA_035714725.1 Alphaproteobacteria bacterium
GGGGGAACGCACTGTGGAATTCGGCTGCGGTGTCGGCGGCGTGATGCTGTGCTTGGCTTCTCGAGTGCCGGGTGTATCGATTGTTGGCCTCGAAATTCAACCAGAGCTGGCGGAACTATGCAGGAAAAATGTCGAGCGAAATAAAATGCAGGGTCTCGAAGTGCGGCAGGGCGATGTAACCTCGTTCAGTGAAACCGGCTTCGATCACGTTTTCATGAATCCGCCTTATCATGACGAAGCGCGGCATGATGTTTCATCGAATGCTAGCATGCGAACAGCGAATGCCGATAAGGATGGTGATCTCAAGTTATGGATTGAAAGCGTCGCGCGAGCTTTAAAACCGACCGGCGATATCACAATCATTCACCGCGCCGACCGGAAAGATGAGATCGTCGGCTTGCTACAAAAGCATTTCAACAGTATCCGTATTTTGCCGCTTTTGCCGAAAGAGGGCGTGGAGCCGAAGCGCATCATTCTGCGGGCATCGACAAAGACCGGCGGCGTTATGCTCTGCAAGCCGCTGATATTGCACAAGGCCGAAGGGGGTTATACGGCAGAAGCAGACCGGATTTTGCGCGATGCCGAGGCGTTGGATTTCACGCCCGCGTGACATAATTTAGCCTTTCTGTTGAAGGAAGTTTTGGCCATGCGCCGCTTTATACTTTTGAGCCTGATGTTGTTTGCAGCCGCTCCCGCAATGGCGGCGGATGTGCCTGGGCGCATTCCGAACGTCCCACCCATCGTCGCAACTTACGATATCTATGTCGGAGGCATTCATCTGGTGACAGCCGATATTCTCTTTCAGGAAGAGAAGGGCAAATACCACTCGCGCGTGAATGCGCAGACCTATGGTTTCTGGCACCGCGCACTACCGTGGGAGACGGTTCTGGATTCACGCGGCAAAATCGTGAAAGACAAATTCGTGCCGCTCGAATTTTATTCGCGCGATGTGTGGAAAGGTAAGCCGAAAGTTACCAAGCTTCATTTCAAAAAAGATGATGTGGTGCCGGAGTTCGATCCGCCAAGTCATGATGAAAATCGTGAGATCGTGACACAAGATCAGCGCCATGGATCGCTCGATCCTGTTACGGCCCTTTTGCAAATGCTTGCGCATGTTGCGGTTAATCATGATTGCAACGTGACTGTGCCTGTCTTCGACGGCAAGCGCCGCTTCGATGTCACGGGCGCGGATGACGGCGACGAGGAAATTAACGAAGCCGATTACGGCATCTTTAAAGGCGATGCGCGTACATGCGATGCCGGCTTTAAGATGATTTCCGGCGAATGGAATGACCGCAAGCCAGCGAAATTCTGGCAGAAGAGCGATACCGAAGCGGGCCGTGAGCCGTTCCATATCTGGCTCGGCAGTGTCTCTCCGGAATTGCCGGAGATGGCGGTGCGGATGGAAAGCGGCAGTGTCTTTGGTCTGATTATCGTGCATCTCTCCAACTGGCGCTACGCCACGTCAGCCGAGATCAAATCTTAACTTCGTGAGTGCTGCGGGAAGCTCCTCAAAATTTTTGAGGAGACCGTCGGCCCCGAGTTCCTCGACATCGAAACCATAGCCGTGCGTCACGACAAGGCAGGGGATGCCCGTACCCTTCGCCGCCAGCACATCATTCGTGCTGTCGCCGATCATCACGCAACTTTCCTTCGGCACTTGCAGCATCTGAATAACGCCGCGCACATGGTCGGGATGTGGTTTGTGCGTCGGGAACGTATCGCCGCCCGCGATGAAGGTGAAATAACGCGTGAGACCGAGATCATCGATCAGGCGCTTGGTCGCCGCTTCCTGCTTGTTCGTGCAGATGCCGAGCTTCACGCCAGCCTTGGAGTATTGCTCGAGGATTGCCGCCGTGTGCGGATAGAGCTGTGAAGGATCGGGTTTCATGGTGCGGTAGTGGCTGATGAATTCCTGAAACCGCAGATAGGATTCACTGTCAGGAATAGCTGTGCCTGTGAGGGCAAAAGCACGGGAGAGCATCGGCAGCATGCCATCACCCACCATGCCCATGACTTCTTCAAGCGTGACGGATCGCCGCCTATGGGCCTTTAGCGTCGCGTTGATCGCCTGACGCAGGTCCGGGGCGCTATCCAGCAAAGTGCCGTCCAGATCGAAGATAAGGCCTTTTAAAGCGGGCATGTAACTCTCTGTCGTATTTCCTTATTGGCGGTCACCCGGCCTTTATGGCAGAAAATGCGCATGGCCGATAAACAAACGAATCTCTCGCCCCTAGCTTGCGTCATTCTGGCGGCAGGTCAAGGCACCCGTATGAAGTCGGAGTTGCCGAAGGTGATGCATGGCATTGCAGGCATGCCGATGATCGCGCATGTCGTCGCGGCCTGTAAGGCGCTCTCGCCGGAAAAGATCGTTGTCGTTGTTGCGCCGGGTATGGAGCAGGTTGAGAAAGCCGCAACACCTGCACGCACAGCCATTCAGCAAAAAGCGCTCGGCACCGGCGATGCGGTCAAAGCCGCCAAGGCTGAGCTTAAAGATTTCAAAGGCGATGTGATCGTCCTATTCGGCGATGCGCCGCTAGTGACACCCGAAGCGCTCAAGGATTTGCAGAAGAAGCGTCAGGAAACGAATGCCGCAATCGTCGTTGCCGGATTTACGCCCGATGATGCTTCGGCCTATGGCCGTTTAGTTGTCGATGCCAAAGGCAATCTCTCCGGCATTGTTGAGAATGCCGATGCGACGCCCGAGCAAAAGAAGATCAAGCTGTGCAATGGCGGCATCATGCTGTTCGCTGGCGAGAAGCTTTTGCCGCTGCTCGATAAGCTCAAGGACAATAATTCCAAGAAGGAATTCTACCTCACTGACTGCATCGCTTTGGCGAAAGCGGCTGGTGACACATGTGCTGTGGCCGAGATGCCCGCCGATGTTGTGCTTGGCGTGAATTCGCGTGTTGAGCTGGCCGAAGCCGAGAAGCTCATGCAGCAGCGTTTGCGCAAGAAGGCCATGCTGAACGGCGCGACGCTCACCGATCCTGAAACGACTTTCTTATCCGCCGATACCAAGCTTGGCCGTGACGTTATCATCGGGCCGAATGTCTT
>DASTLS010000293.1:0-13920 GCA_035714725.1 Alphaproteobacteria bacterium
CGAACCGCCCAAGGTTGAAACGTCACGGCAGGAAAAAACCGAGAAGGTCGAAAAGCTGCACGACCCGGCCGAATGGTCGCGGATTATGATGTATATCGCCGAACGTAGCCAGAAACTCATTCAGGAGTATGCGACACGCACCAAGGGCCGCCCTGTTTCTATTCCGACGCTCGACCCTGCGCATATGATCGAGGCCTTTACTGAGCTTAGCAATCATGTGCTGAAAGAGCCGGAGCGTTTTGTGAATGCGCAACTGGCTTTGTGGCAAGGCTACGCTAAGATTTGGCAGAACATTCTTGAACGCACGCAAGGCAAGCAAGCCGAGCCGGTTATCGAACCCGCGAAGAGCGACAAACGTTTCAAAGACAAAGAATGGCAAACGAATTGGTTGTTCGATTACATCAAGCAGTCTTACCTGTTCACCGCGCAATCGATGCAGAGCTATATCGACCATGAGGCCGAGACGCTCGACCCGCGTCAGGCACGCAAGATCGAGTTCTTCACACGCCAAATGGTCGATGCCATTGCACCAAGCAATTTCTGGCTGACCAATCCGGAAGTGCTGCGCGCGACATTCGATAGCAACGGCGAGAATATGATCAAAGGCCTCGAGAACTTGCTCAGGGATCTTGATAGCGGACATGGGCAATTAAATGTCAGCCTCGGCGATATGCATGGCTTCAAAGTCGGTGAGAACCTCGCCACCACGCCGGGCGAGGTCGTTTATCAAAACCACCTTATGCAGCTCATCCAATATGCGCCGCAGACACCGAACGTCGCCAAGACACCGCTTTTGATTGTGCCTCCATGGATAAACAAATTTTACATTCTCGATCTGCAGAAGAAGAATTCATTCCTGAATTATCTCGTGGCGCAAGGCCACACCGTCTTCTGCGTCTCATGGGCAAATCCGGACAAAAGTCACGCTACCGTTAATTTCGACGATTACATGCGTGACGGTATTCTGGCCTCGATGCGCGAAATCCGCAGCATTACTGGCGAAGATGATATCAACATCCTTGGCTATTGCATCGGTGGAACACTACTTGCCTCGACGCTCGCATATTTGAAAGCTGCGCCAGCACAATCCGATCTGCCGAATGTCGCGAGTGCTACCTATCTCGTGACGATGGTCGATTTCGCTGAGCCCGGCGACCTTGGCGTGTTCGTCGATGAAAGCCAGATCAAGCTGATTGAAGAGCGCATGGTAACACGCGGCTATTTCGAAGCCTCGAACATGACGACGACGTTCAATCTGCTGCGCTCGAACGATCTCATTTGGTCGTTCGTGATCAACAATTACCTGCTCGGCAAAGATCGCTTCCCGTTCGACATTCTTTATTGGAACGGAGATTCTACCAACCTGCCCGCAGCGATGCATAGCTTCTATCTGCGGAATATGTATCTCGACAACTTGCTCTGCCAGCCGGGCGGCATTGAGATGAAGGGCACACCGATCGACCTTTCGCAGATCACAACCCCAAGCTTCATTCTCTCGACGCGTGATGATCATATCGCGCCGTGGAAATCGACCTACGCCGCGACGCAGCTCTACAAAGGGCCGATCAAATTTGTGCTGTCGGGCTCAGGGCATGTCGCCGGTATCGTCAATCCACCAGCCGCTGAAAAATATGGTTACTGGATCAGCGATGATCTTCCCGCAAAGCCCGATGAGTGGTTCCGTGTTGCAACGCAACACAAAGGCTCATGGTGGCCGGAATGGATGCAGTGGCTAAAAACCTACGCCAATGGCAAGGTTCCTGCGCGCGCTATCGTTAAGGGCATCGAGGCCGCCCCCGGCAGCTATGTGAAAGTAAAAGCGATTTAAACGCTCTTTCCCTTCCGGATTTCTCTAGCTAACCTTGGCCCGGCTTTAAAATGGCATGTATTAATAGGGAAAATTAAATGTCCGATTTAAATATTACCATCAATTCCGCGCAGCTACAGCGCATCAACGAATTTGCGGTATTCGAAGCGCGCCAGTTGAAGCGTGTTCTGCCCAAACTTAAGGCGGAGTTTCCCAATCTTACCGATGATCCTGCTTTTCAAGATCAGCTCAATCGCGGGGCCAAACGATTAATTAAAACAGCATGGGACACGGCAACTGAAGATGTCCAGGCGCCTAAAGTTGGATTGATGGCCGCCCTCGCAGCAGTTGGAGGCGCAGTCACTGGATACGGCTTCATGAAGCTGCGTGAAATGGAAGATGGTGGCCGCAAAGTTTCACCGCCTGTAGCAGTTGCTCTTGGCGCTTTTGCGGCTGTGGCGGCTCTTGGAGGCGCTGCAGCAGTGGATGCTGAATCAAAGAGCGGCCGCAGACCGGATGACGTGGTTGTGCGCGCGCATGAATATGTCGACATCATGCTTCAGAATTTAAAGCCGTCAGCTGCTTTAATGGAAAAACTGGGCCCGACGGCGAGCGTAACAAACGGCTAACCTTTCGACGCTTTCAGATACTCCGCACCGAGCTCGACATACTGACCGGCACGAAGGTCGAATTGCCCCATGTCGCTCTCAGTTAGATCGCGCCAGAATTTTGCGGGGCTTCCGGCCCAAAGCTGACCTTTGGCGATTGTCTTTCCTGCGGGAAGCATCGCGCCGGCCGCAAGCATGCCGCCGCTTTGGATCTTCGCCCCATCCATCACCGATGATTTCATGCCGACGAACGCGTTGCTCTCAACCGTGCAGGCGTGAAGCAAAGCCATATGGCCGACGGTGACGTTATCGCCAATGATCGTCGGATAACCATCGAGCGGGATTTTGCTCGCTCCTGCGCCCATTCGCGCAGGCTGCTTGCCACTGGCTGTATGGATGACAGTGCCGTCCTGAATATTCGTACCCTTGCCGATGCGGATGTAATTCACGTCGCCGCGCAACACGCAGCCGAACCAGATCGAGCTTTCCGCGCCGATTTCGACATCGCCGATGATCACGGCGCCGGGGGCTACAAAAGCATTCGGGTCGATCTTCGGTACTTTGCCGCGATAAGGAATGATCATCGGTTTCATTTCAGTTTTCTCCATATCGTTTCCGCCATACTGCGGTAAATTTTGGCCTTATCGCTATCTGGTTGTGACTGTGTAATCGGATCGCCCGCATCGGATGTCTCGCGAATGGCGATATCGAGCGGCACTTCACCGAGGAATGGAATGCCAAGTTTCTCCGCCTCGTGCCTTGCGCCACCGTGGCTAAAAATGTCGCTACGTTCATGGCAATGTGGGCAAAGGAAATAGCTCATATTCTCGATGATGCCGAGAACGGGCACCTCGACCTTATTGAACATGTTGAGGCCCTTGCGCGCGTCGAGGAGCGCGATGTCCTGCGGCGTCGAGACGATCACGGCACCCGATAACGGCACGCTCTGCGCCAAAGTCAGATGCGCATCACCAGTGCCCGGCGGCATATCGACGACAAGGATGTCGAGCTCACCCCAATTCACATCGCGGAACATTTGCGTGATGGCGCTATGCACCATCGGCCCACGCCAGACCATGGCGGTATCTTCCGGCACCAGAAAACCCATCGACATCGCCGTGATGCCAAAACGCTCCATAGGAATGAGCTTCTTGTCATCCGTCGCTTGCGGCTTGCCTTGAATATTCAGCATGCGCGGGATGGACGGACCATAGATATCGCCATCCAGAATGCCGACCTTTAATCCATTCTGCGCAAATGCAATCGCGAGATTGATTGCCGTCGTCGATTTGCCGACGCCGCCTTTGCCGGATGCTACTGCAATGATGTGCTTCACGCCTGGCAGTGAGAGTTTCTCGCGCACTTTAGGCTGCGGGCCCGCAGGGCCACCTCTGTGTGCCGTCAAAACAGCGGAGACAGAAAGCACACCCTTCATGTCGGCGATCTTCTTTTCGGCAGCGAGGCGCAGCGGCTCCATCGCGACTGCCTTATGCGGATCGACCTCAATGGCGAATGTCACGTGCACGCCGACTGGCGTGGTCTTGAGCGCCAGCCCCTGCACCATGCCAAGCGTGACGATATCCTGCCCATTGTCAGGCATTACAATACCGCCAAGGGCGACTCGGATATCTTGCTCTGTTGGCAAATTCATGCGTTTCTCTTATACATAAGTCCCCGTCAGGTTTATCACCCGCACCCCGATCATGGCCAGTTTAACTTCAAAACAGCGCGTTAGCCTTACCATCCTTGTGGCGGCGCTTGGCTATTTCGTCGATGTGTTCGATCTGCAGCTTTTTTCGATGCTGCGCCTGTCCAGCCTAAAATCCTTCGGCCTGTCTCCGGAGCAGATCACCTCGGTCGGCGTTGACCTGCTGAATTGGCAGATGGCTGGCATGCTGCTCGGCGGCATTCTGTGGGGCATGCTCGGTGACAAGCGTGGCCGTGTATATGTGTTATTCGGCACCATCCTGCTTTATTCCATCGGCAATATCGCGAACGGCTTTGTGCATACGATACCGGCCTATGCCGCCGCGCGTTTCATCACCGGCTTTGGCCTTGCGGGCGAGATCGGTGCAGGCATTACACTGGCGAGCGAGCTGTTGCCAAAATCGACACGCGGTTACGGATCAACAGTCATTGTCGGCGTCGGTGTCGTCGGACCGCTATTTGCCGGCTTCCTTGCCGACGCATTCGACTGGCGCACCTGCTATATCTGCGGCGGCGTTTTAGGTTTGGCGCTTCTTGCACTGCGGGTCGCGGTAAATGAATCCGGACTTTACAGCGCAGCCGCCAAGCAAGGCATTGCGCGAGGCCATTTCCGCATGCTCTTTAACAACAGTAAGCGCTTTAAGCGCTACCTCGCCTGTATCGGCATCGGCATACCGATCTGGTTCCTTGTCGGCATCATCGTCATCTTCTCGCCTGAAATCGCAACCGGCCTCGGCATCGAAGCGCCCGTGAAGGCCACCAACTCCGTCATCAGCTATTATATCGGCATCACACTCGGCGGTTTTATCAGTGGCCTTATCAGCCAGATTTTCAAAAACCGGAAGAAAGTTATCGCCGCGTTCATTCTTGGCCTTGCGATCATGATTACCGTGATTTTCTCAGCGCACGGCATTACCGCACCACAATTTTATGCGCTTGTCGTTGCCGCTGGTTTTTGCACCGGCTATTGGACGCTCTTCCTCACGACGACATCCGAGCAGTTCGGCACAAACATTCGCGCGACAGCGACATCGAGCGTTCCCAATTTTGTGCGCGGCACGACAATCATCAATACGTTGCTGGTTAGCTATATGAAGCCGACCTATGGCTTCCTCATGAGCGCGGAGATTGTCGGCATTGGATGTTTTGTGCTCGCCGCGGTAGCACTCTGGTTCTTGCCCGAAACCTTCGGCCGCGACCTCGATTTCAACGAACGCTAAGCCGGTTTGTGCAGCTTCCCGCCGGTCATTGGCGTTGGAACACCTGTGGTGCCGGGCACGCTGAGCGGCAACCCCAGATGTGAACGCACAGCGAGATAGGCAAAAGCCTCCGCCTCCAGCCCATCACCGCTCCAGCCAAGATCATCGACGGGACTGACGGATGAGATGCCCGCGACATCCCTGATCATGCGCATCAGAGTGTTATTCAAGCGCCCGCCACCCGTGACATAAAGATGCATCGGCTTTTGCGGCATGAAGGGCACAGCTGCAGCCACAGCACGCGCCGTGATCATCGTAAGCGTCGCGGCGCCATCGGCAGGGCTCAGATTATCCGGCACTAAATTCTTGAATGCGTCGCGATCGAGCGACTTTGGCGGCTTCTGCTTGAAGAACGGCATCGCGAGAACTTTCTCAACCGTCGGCGCATGCACCCTTCCCGCTGCGGCCAGCAATCCACGCTCGTCATACGAATTACCGGTGTGATGCAAAACCCAATCATCGATCATCGCATTGCCGGGGCCGACATCGTAAGCGAGAATTTCGTCATCCCTCTCGCCGCCAATCCAGCTAACGTTCGAGACACCGCCGATATTCAAAATTGCGACCGGCTTCGGCAACTTCGCCGCAAGCGCGCGATGATAGAGCGGCACGAGCGGCGCTCCATGGCCACCAGCCTTCACGTCAGCGGTACGGAAATCGTTGATCACAGAAATCTTCGTGAGTTTCGCCAGCAACGCGCCATCGCCAATCTGAATTGTTTCGCGCTTGTCCGGCTGGTGCCAAATCGTCTGCCCATGGAAGCCGATCAGATCCACCTGCTCCGGCGCAACGCCGGCTTGCGTCAGCAACGTTTCGACAATGCCGGCATGCAGCTCTGTCAGTTCACGCTCGAACTCCGCAACCTTCGGATCGCTCCTGCCGGAGCGGTTGCCGAGATGCGAGCGCAGCTGCGTGCGAAATTCGCGTTCATAGGGATTGGGCGTAAAAGCCAGCGGCTTTACGGTATTGATGCCATCCGTTTCAACCAGCGCAGCATCGATTCCATCGATCGATGTGCCGCTCATCAGGCCTATGACACGGAAAAGTTTGGGCTTCATCGGGGGTTTAACCTCGGCTAATATCCTACTTCAGAATTTAGAAGGGTTCTAGACATGACAAGGTTAACATCCGGTTTCCTCCAGTTGCTGAGCGAACGCGGATACATTCATCAATGCACGGATATGGCGGCGCTCGATGCCGCATGCGCAAAAGGCCCGATTACGGCCTATATCGGGTTTGATGCAACCGCAGATAGTCTTCATGTCGGCAACCTCGTGGGCATCATGTTGCTGCGCCGCTTGCAGCAGACGGGGCATAAACCGATTGTACTCATGGGCGGCGGTACAACCAAAGTGGGCGATCCATCCGGCAAAGACGAGACTCGTCAACTTCTCACCGATGCGCAGATCAACGCGAACATCGCCAGCATCAAAACCATCTTCGGAAATTTCCTGACTTTCGGTTCCGGCAAATCCGATGCCGTGATGGTCAATAATGACGAATGGCTCGGCAATCTGAGCTACATCTCATTCCTCCGTGAAGTTGGCCGCCATTTCACTATCAACCGCATGCTAACGTTTGATTCAGTCAAAATGCGATTGGAGCGTGAGCAACCCCTCACCTTCCTCGAATTCAACTACATGATCATGCAGGGCTACGATTTCGTCGAGCTGCAGAAGCGCTATGGCTGCGTGCTGCAAATGGGCGGATCCGACCAGTGGGGCAACATCGTCAACGGCGTCGAGCTTGGTCGCCGCATGCGCGAGCTGGAACTTTTCGGTCTTACCACCCCGCTGATCACGACATCCTCCGGCGCCAAGATGGGCAAGACCGCCGCCGGCGCCGTCTGGCTGAAGCAGGAGCGTCTGAAGGCGTATGACTACTGGCAATTCTGGCGCAACACGGAAGATGCCGATGTCGGTCGCTTCCTGAAGCTCTTCACCGATGTACCGATGGATGAGATCGCCAAGCTTGAGAAACTGAAGGATGCCGAGATCAACGAAGCCAAGAAAACTCTGGCATTTGAAGCGACCAAGCTGGCTCATGGCGAAGCGGCAGCAAAGCTTGCGGCTGATACAGCCAAAGAAATGTTCGAGGGCGGCGGTAAGAGCGCCAATCTTCCGACATTCGAATTTCCACGCGCCAGCAACCCCGCTGTGATCGATATGATTGTCGCGGTTGGTTTTGCAGCTTCGCGCGGCGAAGCGAAGCGTCTGATTGAGCAAGGTGGATTAAAGCTGAACGATCAGCCTGTGACATCACTCACGGCGACGATTTCAGCGGGCGACCTTGATAAAGACGGCACCGCCCGCCTCAGCGTGGGCAAAAAGCGCCACGCTGTAGCGAAGGCGATTTAGCCGTTTTGTAGTGCACCCGGCGGCGTGCGCGGCAACACAATCGTTCTCAGATTAACGGTTGGGTATTGACGACGGCAAGATTCCACCTGTTCAGTGTACGGAGCTGAGGTAACAACCACCTTATTCGATCTCCAATTACCATTGCGTGTAACAGTTTCTGGCGTTTTTCCGGTAACGTAAAGCAGTTGAACAAATCTATTTTTGGTAGCGCGTGTAGCTGAGATGCTTCCATCGTCACTTTCAGCATCCCATCTGTACGTCGGATTAATTTTTGTAAGGCAAGCCTCAATGTTGCGGCGTTGGATGACTTGATCAAACAAATCTTCACAAACAACAGCCGGCTCGCCTACACGATGAGTACACGTTGCCTTGCCGTTAAAAACACCAATCGGACGCGTCCAAAACTCATTGCTCCCAGGATCTATGCCGGTTTCAGCACTCAAGCGATCGACTTCTTTGCGAGCTGCCGCAAGGTCTGCACACTTCACCGGCTGAAACCAACCGCCCTCATCCGGGCCCTTACATAAAACCTGACCATTTGCATCCTGCGTGGCTTCAAGCAAAACGTTCATGGAGCGCCCTGCGTCAACAAATGATGTCTCGTCATTTCTTTCGGTATAAAATCTCGTCTCACCAATAATGTCCCTCAGCGAAACACCATACCGACGCTGTTGATCATTGATAGACGCGGCAATCTGCTGAATTCGAGAGTCCTCTGTTTTTTGTTCGAGAGCCGCCTGAACACGCGGATCCTCGCTCCATTCAGGATGCGGTTTTGCTATGCTCATGACGACGGGGGTAGCCACAAGAGCTGCAGCGGCGATGGCTGCAGCCGTACCAGAATGGCGGTACGCTGAATGCGCAGCATTGCGCAAGCCGCCCTTCGTGTTGCGTGCAATCCATTTGAGGGCAGCGCGATCAATAAAGTTCAGGTGCTTTGGCTGTTCCGAGGCATTTTCCGTGGAAGAAGAATTCATATCGCTCATAAATATCGCCTTTAAAAATCAGTGTTAAAACTGGTGCGGTTATAGACAAAAAATGGCCCAAAAATCAATAAAACTATAGTTTCTTGAGTAAATACAAAGGCCTTACTTGGCTTTATTAATGTTTGATTTGGCGGGTGGCGTGCGATCAACCGGCTGGCCTACAGGCTGCACCGGTGCCGATGGACCCGCCTGCTTATCATCGTCATCGTCGTCGCTACCACCGAAGAATAGATTGCGCAGGAAGCCAGGCGTCAAAAGCGAGACAGGGTTTACGCTGACATCAGGCTTCGACAGTGGACCTTTCACGGTATAGGCCACAGCCAATACGCCGCCGCCATTGCCACCTGTGATCATGTCGCCGATGAGGGGAATTGAGCCGATGATGCGGTTAACGAGGCTGAAGGGCACAAGCGTACCGTTGAGGTTAGCGTTGCCGCCATTCATATCGACTTTGCCTTCGATATTCATGCCGACTGAATTACCCGCGAGACGGACGTCTTTCAGTTCAATGTTGTCCCCTTCCCATTTGAACTTCCCGTTCAGCGATGTGAAGTCAGCGCTATCGGTCAGAAGACCCGTAAAGCCGAAGGGCGATGTGGCGTTGATCAACAGCGCAAGCACTGGAAGATTTTTTACAGTGAAGGAACCGATCTTTACATGGCCTTCGATTACGCGCGGCGTATCGACTTGGCTCGAGCCATGAATTTCAAGCGGACCGCCATTCACGGTATCCGTAAAGCCCATGCCCTTAAGCGCTTTACCAAAATCATCGCAGACGACGCTAAAGAAGCGGCGACCATCTTTTTCGGCCAGATCGACATTCAGCTTGTGGCCGCTATCGGCCATACCTTGCAAGTTGATTTCGAGCCAGCCTTGGGCATCACGCATGGCGTGTCCCACAGCGGAGCCGATAAAGCCATTCTCACTGGTATAAAGCTTATCGAGCTTCACGCTGTACGATTTGCGGCGCGGGTCGGCATGCGCCGGCTCATTACCGCCCGTAACACCGCTGACATCGAGCGATTGGCCTTCGACCTTATAAGTCAGCTCGTGATCTTCGGTTTGCGCTTCAGAAAACTCGATATTGGCATTCGTGCGCCCAACCATGAGCGGCTCGAGTTTAAGCGCCGTGAGATGCCCATCTGGCTGTAGCGTAGCCGTGCCCGACGCCTTCGCCTGATCGCCCTGCAAATCAATTGAAGTAATTTGGATGTCTTTACCCTCGGGAATATCGACGGCGAATTTAAGCACGGCAAAAGTCGTCGAAGGCTTCTTCCAATTTAGCTGATCGACATGAAGTTCGGCGCCAGTGAGCTCGAGCTTACCCTTAACCTGCGTGAGATCTTTGTTCGGCTGCGTCATCTCGAGATTGAACGGAATAGCGCCGCGCGTACCGTTGAGCATCGAGAGCCCAAGAGCACCTAACTGATCGTCGGGGATAAAACCCTGCACCGTCGCATGTTTCAGCGGCTTGTCCGGATTTTCGGATTCCTGGAAATTCTGCTGCCAGACAATCTGCACCGGCATTTTATTAACCGTCGCCGGGCCTTTGATGATGAAGCCGGTTTTATCGAGGATGAGGTTAAGGTTGCCTTGCGTAATATCGACGCCCTTCACCAGCTTCGATGACGCGATATTGAGGAGGCTAACATCGCCCTTCACATCGACATCCTTCATCAGCAGATCGTTCAGCAACGGGAAGTGTAGCGTTACCGTTCCCTTTGCCGATCCGCTGACATCATCAGAGGAGAGACCGACTGCCTTGGCATATTGCAGCTTCGGCGCATCGATGAGCTTCATCACATCTTCCATCGGCCCCGCGAATTGCAGCGGGATGTCGATATACTGGGTGTCTTTCTCGAAGTCGGTGAGCACCAGTGTGAACGGCACAATGCGCAGCGCGCCGATGCCACCACCTGTTATATTGACCGTCATCTGATTGAGATCGAATGTCGCAACAGCACCCACGCCATCAAGCGCCGGCATGCCTTCAAGGTAAAGCACGTGCCCGCCGCTGGCAGTCACTTTGCCGCTGCCATCCGAAAGCGTCATGTCGCCGAGATGCGCCCAGGAAAGCTCGCCTCTGAAATTTGCTTCGCCGTGATCGAAATTGCCTTTGCTTAAGCTTTTCACGATCCAATCGCGCGCATTGGTGATGATCGGCTTTGGCCAGAGATCGGCATAACGATCCATCGGCCAATTATCGATCTTGGCGTTCAACTCGAAATCCATGTCATGCGTCGGCACAGACGCCGCGCGCCCGGTCGCCATAACGCTCAACTTTGGCCCGTTGAAATCAATATCGCCAATAGGAACATCGAGATTGCCGGTCTCTTTATCGTAATCACCCTTCAGATGCAGGGATTTGATCTCTGCGGGCTTGTCCCAAAAATCAGGATAGTTGATGCGGCCATCATGGCCTTGAATATCGACGCCAGCCGCTTCGATATTGAGATCGCTATCGAACGATACCGAAAGATCGCCGGACAGAGGCAAATCGAAAATGGATGCAGCGCCGAGCCCCACAGTCGATGGATGCCCGCCTGCGAAGAATGATGGCGTTATCTCAACAAGCTTGGTCTCGAGGTTATGCAGATGTTTTGCATAAACGTAACTAACCTCAACCGTCGAAGTCTGGTCTTTCTGCGTCAGATTGACGTTGGCATGCCCCGTCAACTGCCCGTTGACGCGATCGAGGCTGATTTCCGGGATTTTGATCGACCAGGTGCTTTTGTCATTTCGGTCTTCGACATCCAGAACCGTATCGACGATCTGAAGCTTATGCGTAATGAAAGCATGCGCGAGGTTATTCGCGATGTGTTTGATCGTGCCTTTGATATCGCTGTCCTTGCCGTCGTCGCTCGTGCTGGTCATATCGCCAAAGCGCAATACACCCTGCCCGTCTCGCTCCAGCTTGAAGTGCGGATGCTCGACCTCGAGAGCTAATGGCAAGAATTGCCCGAACATCAGACCGAAAAGGCTGAGTTGCACATCGACCGTCGGCACTTCGGCGATCACATTGCCGGCACCGTCTTTTACCTTGAGATCGTCGGCATGAAACGTGACAGAATGCTCGATATTGTCCCAGGTCAGGAGTGTGTGGGCGATCTCGCTGTGCGAGCCGGGAATGGCATGATCGATAGCTGTTTCAATGTAGGGCGTCAGGAAACTGGTCGTCATGGGGCGATTGCTCAACCGCCAGACGAGCAACGACGCCGCGAGGATCATGACGCAGAGAATGGAGGCGGCAATCTTGAACGCTAAGCGCCAGGGGTGATGCATAAAAACCAATCGGCTGTAGGGCTCAACAGGATAAAGGATGCCCTTGACATTGCAAGGACAGACGACTTTTCTATGGCGCATTCATACCTAAAGGAGACATAACGATGGCGCGTGCAGCCAAAAAGAAGAAAACGCCCGCAAAAGCGAAGGCAATTAAAAAACCCGCCAAAAAAGCGGCTAAAAAGGCAGTCGCGAAAGCCGCGAAGAAGCCTGCCAAAAAAATTCTGAAGCTGAAGCCGAAGGCCGCTGCAAAGCCAGCGCCAAAAGCTAAAGCAGCCGCCCCTGCTCCTGCCGTGAAATCCGGCAAGGTCGATGTTGGCGCGCAAGCTCCCAATTTCAAAATGGCTGCGACACGCATCGGCGAAGTCAGCCGCGACAGCCTAAAGGGCAAGCCCTACGTCTTGTATTTTTATCCGAAGGACGACACCTCCGGCTGCACCGCTGAAGCTTGCGAGTTCCGCAACACGATGCCGGCGTTCGATAAGCTCGGTATCACGGTCATCGGCGTTTCCAAAGACGGCCTCGAAAGTCATGATAAATTCAGCCGCAAATACAATCTGAATTTCCCGCTGGCCTCGGACGAAAATAACGTCTGCGAAGCCTTCGGCACTTGGGCACAGAAGAGCATGTATGGCCGCAGCTATATGGGCATCGAACGCTCGACCTTCCTCGTCGACAGCAAAGGCGTTATCCGCGCGCAATGGCGCAAAGTGAGCGTTTCCGGTCACGTTGAAGAAGTCAAAAAAGCCGTGGAGAATTTGTAATTATCGTTCCTGCCGATAAAGACAGCATCAATCGCGCGGCAGAGCTTTTACGCGCAGGTAAGTTGGTGGCGTTTCCGACCGAGACGGTTTACGGCCTCGGTGCGGACGCCACGAACGATAAAGCCGTAGCCTCCATTTATGCTGCCAAGGGCCGCCCCCAATTCAATCCGCTGATCATCCACCTGCCCGATGCGCATGCCGCGCGGGATCTTGTGGAGTGGAATGAAACAGCTCAGAGCCTTGCCGATCAGTTCTGGCCCGGTCCGCTAACACTTATCCTGCCGCGCAAAAAAGATTGCCATGTTTCCCTGCTCGCCAGTGCCGGCATGGATACGCTTGCGGTGCGCGTGCCGCATCATCCTGTAGCGCTTGAATTGCTGAAAGCAGTTGCCCTGCCTATCGCAGCACCGAGCGCGAATGCATCCGGCAAGCTCAGCCCGACAACGCCTGTGCATGTCGCGGAATCCTTGGGCGATAAAGTCGATATGATTTTGGCGGGCGGCAAAGCCCAGGTCGGCGTGGAATCCACGGTTCTTAACCTCACCTCAAAGGTGCCGACGATTTTACGTCATGGCGGTGTGACGAAAGAGAAACTCGAACAGCTTTTAGGCAAAGTGGATGTCGCTGACGGTAACAGCGATGCACCGTTATCCCCCGGCATGCTCGCGAGCCATTATGCGCCGAATATCCCCGTAAGGCTGAATGCTTCATCTGTAAATGCGGATGAAGCGCTGCTTGCCTTTGGGCCTGATCGCTTTATCAGGGGCGGCAAGGCTCGCCTTAATCTCAGCGAGCGCGGCGATATGGAAGAAGCAGCGGCCAACCTATTCGCCATGATGCGTCAGCTGGACAAGCCGGATCACACAGGTATTGCGGTGATGGAAATTCCAAATGTGGGATTGGGTGCAGCGATCAACGACAGGCTGAAGCGCGCGAGTACGCCTGCTTAGAGCTTAATGTCTTTTGATAAAGCCGTGTTCTTCGAGTGATTTTGCGATCGGACCTAATACGCCGACGCCGATGCCGGCAATAATCAGAGCAACACCCGCTTCGATTGAACCCATCGTGATTGTCACGAGACCGGCACCCAAAACAGTTGCCGAAGAAGCCGGGCAAAGCTCCGAGTAGATATCGAGGTGCTGTTTGCGAT
>DASTLS010000294.1:0-10395 GCA_035714725.1 Alphaproteobacteria bacterium
AGCTGCGAAAGCGGGAGCGGCGAAAGCGCCGAGCATAAGAGCGGCGGTCGTCAACAGGATGCGTTTTGACATCTGGGTTTCCTTATTGAGGGGTTAGCGATCAAATCTGCCTGATCGAGAGTTAATGCCTCTTGCGCCAAACATCAAGCAGGGAAAATGCGGCAAGATTGGGGTGAAAAACCGCCAAAAACCGGGGTTTTCCACACCTCCTCTATCTTCGCCATTTCCCTTGCATTTGGGCCGTGAAATCGCCATCTAGAAGCCGTACACTTCCTAGGACGCATGATGATTACCTCTCTCGCTCGCAAATTTTTTGGCTCTCACAACGAGCGGATTCTCCGCGCCCAAGACAAAACCGTAGCCGAAATCAACAGCTTAGAGCCTGAGTTCCAAAAACTCACCGACGAACAGCTGCGCAGCAAGACGGCCGAGTTCAAGGCTCGCATCGAAAAAGGCGAGAAGCTCGACGACCTGCTGCCGGAAGCTTTTGCGACTGTGCGCGAAGCCGCCAAGCGCGTGCTCGGCCAACGCCCGTTCGATGTTCAGCTGCGCGGCGGCATGGTTTTGCATGAAGGCAAGATCGCAGAAATGAAAACCGGCGAAGGTAAAACCCTCGTCGCCACCCTGCCCTCATATCTCAATGCGCTGTCCGGCAAGGGCGTGCATGTCGTCACCGTCAACGACTATCTCGCGAAACGCGACAGTGGCTGGATGGGACGCATTTATGAATTCTTGGGCCTCACCACAGGCTGCATCGTCCACGGCCTCGATGACGAAGAACGTAAGGCTGCTTATGCTGCCGACATTACCTACGGCACCAACAACGAATTCGGTTTCGACTATCTGCGCGACAATATGAAGTTTGCGTATGAAGATTTGGTACAGCGTCCATTCAATTACGCCATCGTCGACGAAGTCGACAGTATCCTTGTTGACGAAGCGCGCACGCCGCTGATCATCTCGGGCCCCGCCGAAGATTCATCCGACCTTTATATGAAAATCGATGCGCTTATCCCGCAGCTGGTCGAAGGCGATTACGAAAAAGACGAAAAGAACCGCACGGTTTCACTGACCGAAGCGGGCAACATTCATATCGAGCAATTGCTGGGCGAAGTAGGACTTCTCGCCGGCGGCGGTTTGTACGACGCACAGAATGTGCAAGTCGTGCATCACGTCAATCAGGCGCTGCGTGCACATACGCTTTTCGCACGCGATGTCGATTACATCGTGAAGAACGACAAGGTCGTGATCATCGACGAGTTTACCGGCCGTATGATGGAAGGCCGCCGTTATTCCGAAGGTTTGCATCAGGCGCTTGAAGCCAAGGAACACACGCAAATCCAGCGCGAAAACCAGACGCTCGCCAGCATCACCTTCCAGAATTATTTCCGCCTCTATCCGAAGCTGTCCGGCATGACGGGCACAGCCCTTACCGAAGCCGCAGAATTTGCCGAGATCTATAATCTCGAAGTTGTCGAGATGCCAACGAACGTCGACGTCAAGCGCGACGATATGCATGATGAAGTTTACGGCACGCTGGCAGAGAAGAACGAAGCGATCATCAAGCTGATCGAAGAATGTCGCCAGAAGGGCCAGCCTGTTCTCGTCGGCACAGTTTCCATTGAAAAATCGGAACAACTTGCCGATCTGCTCAAGCAGCGCCGCATCCCGCATAACGTGCTGAATGCGCGCTTCCACGATCAAGAAGCCACGATTATCGCACAAGCCGGACGTCCCGGCGCCGTCACCATCGCCACCAACATGGCGGGCCGCGGTACCGACATTAAGCTCGGCGGCAACGTCGAAATGCGCATCGCCGAAGAGTTGAAAGACGTTCAAGACGATAATGTGCGCGCGCATCGCGCCGCTCGCATCGAAGAAGAAGTCGAAGCCGACCGCGCCAAGGCGCTTGCAGCCGGCGGCCTCTTCGTTATCGGCACCGAACGTCATGAATCCCGCCGCATCGACAATCAGCTGCGCGGCCGTTCCGGCCGTCAAGGCGATCCCGGCGCGTCAATCTTCTTCCTGTCACTGCAAGACGATCTGATGCGCATTTTCGGTGCGCACAATCAGACGCAGCAAATCCTCGCGAAGCTTGGCCTCCGCGACGGCGAAAAGATCGCGCATCCGTGGATCACGACGGCGCTTGCGAAAGCGCAGCAGAAGGTTGAATCGCGCAACTTCGATATGCGTAAGAACCTGCTGAAGTTCGACAACATCATGAACGACCAGCGCAAGGTCATCTATGAACAGCGCCGCGATATTATGGCCGCGACCGATGTCACCGAGACGATCAAGGATTTGCGCGACGAAGTCATTCATACGCTCGTCAGCCACGCTATCCCGCCACATTCCTATGCCGAACAGTGGGATTTGCCGGGCTTGAAAGAGCGCGTGAAAGATGTTCTCGCACTTGACCTGCCGATCGAAGACTGGGGCAAGGAAAACGGCATTGCCGAAACCGAGATTGAACAGCGCATCGCGCAAGCCGTGAACGACAAAGTCGCCGAGAAGATGAAAGTCATTACGCCGGAATCGATGCGCCGCGCGGAACGCGCTGCTCTCCTCGGTGTGCTCGATCAATCCTGGAAGGATCACTTGCTTGCGCTCGACCAGCTCCGCCAGGGCATCCATCTGCGTGGTTATGGCCAGCGCGATCCGCTGAACGAATATAGCCGTGAAGCGTTCGGTCTGTTCCAGCTGATGCTTGATCGTATTCGTGAAGATGTGACCAAAGCACTCATGCATGCCGAAGTGCGCCTGCCGAGCCTTGAGGAAATCATGGAACGCAGCCGCGTTGCGATGCAGGAATTGCATGGCTCATCGCCGGATGCAGATGCCGCCAATCCGTTCGGCGAGCCACTGCCCGAAGGCATGGTCGTGCGTCACCCGAACAATCCGCGCCCGGCGCCGAGCCAGCGTCCGGTGCAAAATGCTATCGATCCGAACGATCCGGAGACATGGCATCACACCGCCCGCAACGCTCCCTGCCCCTGCGGATCCGGCAAGAAATACAAGCACTGCCACGGCACCAGCAACTAAGGGATAGTCGGGATGGCTACATTATACCATCCCGGCAAACCTCTGAGATTGATGTGCTCGACATCTGAGGACATTAATTCGTTTCGCATCAGCGCTCTTTTTGAAACCGAGCCGAAGTTGGATGGCGTCGTCGGCGCGATCATCCGAAATGGCTTTCGTTATATTGGCGATTTACATACGGCGCGGGTTGGACGTGTTTTTGAAAATTCAAATGCAAGGCTGGATGAGAGACGAACAATTATTGAGCGCCTTAAAAGAAATGCGCGCGTGAGACTCGTTTATCAATAGTTGTGCACCTTAAATAAAAAGGCCCGCTGATCGCTCAGCGGGCCTTAATCTTTTCTGCGCTCAGAAGTTATTGAGCAACAGGTGCTGCCGGTGCGGCTGCAGGAGCTGCGCCCGGAGCGTTATGATCGTTATGCTTGGCTTTATAGATACGGCCGCTCTGGCGGTCTTCGCTCTTCTGGATGCCAGCCTGTTCGCGCTTGCCGACATGGCCATTGCGAGCTGCATGAGCTTCCTTGCCTTCGACGCGAGCCTGGCCCTTTTCAGCACGAGCAGCTTCGCGGTTCGTCATGGTGCCATTGTTGGCGCCGTTTTCGATGCGGGTCTGCTGGTTTTCATTGCGCTGAACGTCGGCCTGCATGCGCTTGTCCGAAGCGGAGTTCGGATTGCCGGTGACGCTGTTGCTGTCATCCTTGGTGATGCGGTTCTGTTCGTTGGTCTGCATGTTCTGGATCTGGGTCTGCTGCTGGGTCGTGAGACCTGCGCTGCCGTCTTTCTTCAGGTCGCGCGCTTCGGTGTTATCGATGCGCTTTTCGCCATTCTCGAGGCGACCGGCTTCCTTGGTCGAAAGCTGGCCGGATTGCAGGCCGTTTTCGATTTCCTGTTGCTGCGCGGCGTTGGTGCCAGCGACGGCGCCCGTTGCGGTCGGCGTGGAGGTCTGCGCGAAAGCGGGAGCTGCGACAAATGCCATCAGCAAACCTGCATAGAGAAGACGAGACTTAGCCATAGGTATCTCCTGATACTGTGTGTGAGGTTGGGTCGGGGTCTTGGCTTGGAAGGAAGAATCACAATCTACGAGGGTTTTTTTGTGACTAAAAGCGTCAATTTTCATGATGTATGCAAAAACGCATTTAACTTTACCCACAGTCATTGTGCGGTGCTTTCAAGGGTTTGGGCAAAACTCTTGCCCACAGATGCTTAACCCTTGCGGCGGATTTTGGCCGAAGACGCTAGCGGATGATGGTCGGCGACCATTTTCCCGAGCCGGTCGGAGGCGACATGCGTATAGATTTGCGTCGTCGCAATATCGGCATGACCAAGCATCGCCTGCACCGAACGCAAATCGGCGCCATGCTCGATCAGATGTGTCGCAAAAGCGTGACGCAACACGTGCGGGCTAAGGCGCTTCGGGTCAAACCGCGCCGCAATCGCCAATTCCTTGATCAACTGAAAGAAACGCTGGCGCGTAAGATGTTTTGCTCCGCCACGTGCAGGGAACAGGTAAATCGATTTTTTTGCATCGCCGAGAATCGATTTACGCAAAGGCAACCAGGCTTTCAACGCTTTCACTGCCGGCTCGCCGAGCGGCACGACACGTTCTTTCCCGCCCTTGCCGCGCACCTGCACGAGATCATTGTCGAAACGCACGCCGCTTAAGGGAAGGCTCACAAGTTCGGTCACGCGCAAGCCGGATGCATAAAGCAACTCGAGCATCGCACGTAACCGTGCGCCTTCGTCGCCTTTCATCTTGTTGACAACAGCAAGAAGTTTTTCGACTTCTTCTTCGCTCAGATATTTCGGAAGGGACCTTCCAAGTTTCGGCGCATCGATCGCGCGGCTTGGATCATCCTTACGGTGATGTTCGGAGCAAAGGAAACGATAGAACTGCCGCAGGGCCGACAAGCGGCGCGCCTGTGTTTTCGGTGCTGTTTTGCCGAGCGATTGCATATAGGCGCGGATGTCGTTCTCACTCGCCTCGCCCAAATCGCTTTTGCGCTTCATGACAAATTGCGCGGCGTCTTTCAGATCACGACCGTAAGCTGCGCGGGTATTGATTGAGGCGTTGCGCTCCGCCAGCAGCATATCGAGGAAGCTTTCGATCAGGCCCGTCGTGCGAAAGCCGATATCGCCTTTTAAAGACGCAGGTTTTTCGGCTTTCTGCTTGGCCTTCGGCATTACATCTTCTGTGGAGGTTGCATGATATTTGCAGCTGCTTCACGCGCCAGTAACGCAGCATCCGCCGTCAAGCCAACCTGCTTCAGCGCACGTACGCTCTCGATTGTGCTGAGAATCGAGACATCATTGCCGCTGCCAAGCGAGGTCGCCAGCAAGACGGCTTCGCCACGGCGGTTAGCTGTTCCCGCCATGCGCAAGCGCTCGAACAATAAAGGCTGCGGAAGGACACGGCGATCAAACGAGGCGGTGTCCATCACTTTCGCCCATTGCTCGTCAGGAATGGTGAAACCCGCGGCATCAAGCAACAAAAGGATATTGGCAGCCTGATCGCGCTGCGCATGACCATCGCTGCGCGGGTCGCCCTGTTTCAGATAGGCATCGAGCCATGTGCCGAGATCGATGGTGAAATCGCTTTCCGATTCCATGCCTGCGAGAACCGCTTGCGGCCAGAAGCTTTGCAGCTCAACTGTAATCGGCGGCAAGCCGACGGCGTTTTTCTTCGCCGCGCGCAGCCATTCCAGCGCCTTATCGCCTTTGCCCGCGAGAACATAGACATGCGCGATTGTGCCGGAGATATGCGTTGTGTCGTCGGATGATTGGATATCGCCGAGCATCTGCACCATGACTTGAGCGCCGGGACCATTCACCAGCGCCGCATCCGAGAACTGGATAAATTTACTGACAGAGTTCACGCGGTTCTGAAGCGATTTTTCCTGGAGTGCCGCCTGATACAAAAGCGCATGCAAACGCGGGCCGGTTTCGGGGCTGCTGTTGGCCGCAGCCAAAGCATCCGGCGTAAATGTGACGCTGGCATAAACAGCAGCGAGATCAGACGCGCTGATCAAACCGCGCGACGCCGAACGTTCGGCCAAACCTACGCGCGCGCCTTCTTCATGCGAGCGGCTTTGCAGCAGTTCCGGAATCAAAGGCGCATCCGCATGCGTGTAAACTTCGCCCGGCAATTGCAGGTCCGTCATGCGAAGAAGCGCGAGCGTCAGCGGCTTCATCGGCGTGAGCTGGCGCGGCAGTTGCTTACCGGTTGCCATGACATCTTTCTCGGCGATGTAGAAAAATACATCGTCCTTCACATTTTGTGTGTGCAGCAAATCAATCGTGAGCTGCGCGGCTTTGGTATCTTTCGCACGCAACTGGCAGATTAATGTCAATTTCTGCCACTCAGCACTGGTATGCGCTTTGACGATATCCGGCAATTTGGCGCAAACATCTTCGCGCACAGGGCTGATAAGACCGGCTTCAGCGACAGCGTGCCATGCGATTTCATCCACCTGATCGGGTTTCGCAAGCGAGGCGAGTTTCCATGCGTCAGCCGCATCGCCGAGCGCCACGAGCTTTTCAATGCGCATTGAAGTGAGGGATTGATTACCGCCTTGGCCTTCCGGCACTGCGGCTGTCGTCAGCATCATACGACGCGCGAGGCTGTTCAGTGTGGCTGAAGATGTCGGGAGTGATAATCCCGGCAGAAGCTTATCGACGAAGGCTCGCGGCATGCCTTTCCACATCGTGGCGCCAAGCCCGCCTTCGTTCGGCCCCGAAAGGCCGATGGATTGCGGATCGATGGTGCCGATTGGCGCGGTCTCAACCGGCTTTGCGATCTCGACCGGCTTCGTGTTTGTCGGCACGGGAACAGGTGCAGGTATCGTCGCAATCACAGGTGCGGCTGAACCGACAGGCGCAGCAACGCCTGATCCAACTGGCGCAACAACAACGGGAGCTGCCGTTGCCGGCGCAGTGACAGCCGAGCCGACAGGAGCCGCGACTGTTGATGCGATTGGAGCAGTCGCGGGCGGCATAATATTGATCGGCGCCGATGTCGAAGCTGCGGGCGCAACTGCAACGGCTGGAGCTACGACAGCAGGTGCGACGACTGCGGGAGCGGTAACAACCGCAGCCGGAGTTGTGACAACGGGCGCCACGCTCGCGACCGGCGTTGTGAGTTGCGGCAAAGCAATGGCGGGTGCGGCGACCGGCGCAACAGCAACAGGCGCCGCTGTAATAGGAGCAGCGACAACGGCGGGAGCTGCAACAGGGGCAACAACGACTGCCGCGGGCGTAGTGGTTGCAATAGGTGCAGTCGATGCAATCGGCACGGCAGCCGGTGCGATGGTGACCGGGGCCGCGCTTCCAACCGGCGCGAAACTCGCATCGCGGCTAACAGGCGCTGCTGTCGTTTGAGCAAGAGCCGGAGAAACGGCGATTAATAACGGAAGTAACCAGTAATTAGCGCGGGATATGGTCATCGGGGATCACCTGCTCGACTTTTTGGACCGGAGGCATCATCGGCGCACGTGCCAGAGCAACCAGCCCTCCGCCCGCCAGAAGAAGTACAAAAACGAGAAATCCCAGAATGTAGCCAGCTTTCATATATGCCTCTTTTCTTGCGTCTTGCGGGGTGCGCTGAGATAATAAGAAATCGGCCAAACCATCTTAAAGGTGGGGGCCCAACGGTGATTTGCGATTATGGCATGAACAGCCCCTCCTCTTCCAGCTTTGTTGCAAACCGCACAGTCGTGCTGACCGGCATGATGGGTGCGGGGAAAAGCAGCGTAGGACGCAAGCTTGCGGCACGGCTCGCCGTGCCTTTTGTCGATTCCGACCATGAAATCGAGGCGGCCGCGGGCATGAGCGTCAGCCGTTTCTTCGAGACCTATGGCGAAGATGAATTCAGAAAAGGCGAGCGGCGCGTGATCGCCCGCTTGCTGGATGGCCCGGTATGCGTGCTTTCGACAGGCGGCGGCGCCTTTATCGATCCCGATACGCGAGCACTTATCAAGAAGAAGGGCGTTTCGATCTGGCTTAAGGTCGACGTTGCTCTCTTAGTCGAGCGCGCGACACGACGCGATGATCGTCCTCTCCTCCGTGGCGGCGATCCGCGCGAGATCATGGAAAAAATCTTGGCCGAGCGCAGCCCGATTTATGCGGAGGCCGACCTCACGATTGAAAGCGACAATCGCCCGGTCGAAGAAACCGTCGATCATGTCATGCGTTCGGTCAGCGAATTTACACGAGCGAAGGCTTCGTAACGATGAATAAATCTCTTACCTCTCGCCCGCATTCATCGCCCACCGCGCCTGTCGCACAAGGCAAGATCGTGAAGATCGATTTGTCCGGCAATCGCGGAACGCCGTCTTACGACATCATGATCGGCGACAGTATTTTGTCGGAGGCCGGCACGCTGATTAATGTTCGCCTCGGCAAGCGCAACTGTCTCGTCGTGACCGATAGCAATGTGGGCCCGCTTTATCTTGCACGGCTTGAGGCTGTTTTGACGGGCGCTGGTCACACGCTTTTGCCATCCATCACCGTTCCTGCGGGTGAAGCCAGCAAAGATTATGCGACGCTGCAGTCACTTCTCGATCAGATGCTGAAGAACGGCGTTGATAGAAAGAGTGTTGTTATCGCGCTTGGCGGCGGCGTTGTCGGCGATCTGGCCGGTGTTGCGGCATCGCTCGTTTTGCGCGGCGTCGATATTGTGCAGATACCAACGACACTTCTTGCGCAAGTCGATAGCTCCGTCGGCGGCAAGACAGGTATCGATACGCCGCATGGCAAAAACACGGTTGGTACTTTTTATCAACCACGCCTCGTGCTTGCGGATGTCAGCGTTCTGGATTCACTTCCCGCACGCGAAATGCGCGCAGGTTATGCCGAGGTCGTGAAATACGGCCTGATCAAGGACATCGAATTTTTCCGCTGGTGCCAAGCGAATGGCGCACAGTTGCTCAGCGGCAATCGCGATGCGCAGATTTTCGCCGTGCATGCCAGCTGCGTGCATAAAGCCAAAGTCGTTGCCGCCGATGAGCGCGAAGCGGGTGAACGCGCCCTCCTCAATCTCGGCCACACATTCGGCCATGCAATGGAAACCGCGACCGGATACGATCTCCTGCTGCACGGTGAGGCGGTCGCCATCGGCATGGCGATGGCGTTTAAGTTATCCGCGCAAATGGGGCTTTGCTCGCACACGGAAGCCTATGAAGTGCGCGATCATCTGGCAGGCGCCGGTTTGCCGGTCGAAATGCCGAAACTGAAACAAGGCTCATATAATATCGATGAGCTGATGACACTGATGTCTCAGGACAAGAAAGCGGAGAATAAGAAGCTCACGCTTATTCTTGCCAAGGGCATCGGCAAGGCCTTCGTCACGCGCGATGTGAAAGAAGCGGACGTGCGCGAAGTCTGGAAAGAATTTCTGCCTAAAACTTGAACATTTGCAGCTTGTGGCGGTCGAAATGCTCGATGCCTTCGAGCCGCTTCAGCTTTGCAACCGCTATCGTCGTCACCGGCAAAAAGATGATTTCATAAAGCGATTTTGCAATCCACGTGCTGAGAACGAGCGACAGCACGATCATCGGCGGCACGGTGCCCGCAAAAGCTGCCACGAAAAACACCACTGAATCCACAAATTGCGCGAGGATGGTGGAAAGCGCGGCGCGCAGCGGAAAATTGTCGCCGCCGCTCCGCACTTTCATCTTCGAAATCACGGTCGAATTCGTAAATTCGCAGCAGATGTAAGCGACATAAGATGCGATCACGACGCGCGGCAAAGCGCCGTTTATTGTGGCAAACGCGTCCTGCAAATGAAAATCAGGCGCCGGCGGCAGGATGATGGCCAGCTGCAGGAAGAACATGAAAATCAGGCCGCAGATAAAGCCGGTCCAGATCAGGCGGCGCGTGCGGTTGAAGCCATAAATTTCCGTCAGCACATCGCCGAAGATGCAGGTGAGCGGATAAACCAGTGTCGCCGCCGAAAAAGTCATCGGACCAATGGTCCAAAGCTTAATCGCTGTTACCCAGGTCGCGATATTCGCGGTGATGAAGAGGCAGGCGACGATATCGATATGTTTTGGATGCCATTCGCCATCGGCGCTGGCTTCGGTCAGTGTAAGATCGCGCTCGAACATGATGCCTCCTGCAATGACGGTGTATGCAGGATTACAGGAAAGGCGCGTTCGATCAAGCTTTGCGGGCTAGCCCCAAAAAGCCCAACCGAGCAGCAAACCTATAAAGATGCCGGAGCTTATGATGGCCGAGTATGCAACGGCGAAGCCGATGCGTGCGGGCCAAACATTATGGCTGAGGCGAACGGTGGGAATAGGCTGCAGGGAGTGAAGCGTTTGTACTGACATGACCAAGCCCCCTTACCGCATGCCGCCG
>DASTLS010000295.1:0-2338 GCA_035714725.1 Alphaproteobacteria bacterium
ACGCAAGCGCTGGCCGTCCACGGAAAGCATTGCACAAATTTTGCAAGCGACGAATACGCCGCTCGATGATTTCGTGGCGCTCGCCGTCAATGACACAGCGCGAACGGATATTCCGCTCGCGACTTGGGCCGATGCGCAACAGGCGGGGATGTTTGAAGATGGTGCGCCGGTTGCGGTCAAGTGGAGCGCTTTGCGTTTTCCGGTTGTGAATGATGCCCGCGCTTTCGCGCTCGAGATTACAGGTGCGGAGTTCGGGCCACTTTATCGTGATGGCGACCGGATCGTTATTTCACCTGCCGAGAAACCTCGCCGTGGTGACCGCGTTCTTGTGCGCCTCAGGACCGGCGAATTAAAGCTCGGCCAGTTGGGACGCGACACCGCACAGAAGATCGAACTGGCATCTTTTGCATCCGGGCAATCGGATATCTCGCGCACTGCTATTGAGTGGATTTACCGCATCCTCTGGGCGAGCCAATAAGGGGTTGTTTTGCAGGGCATTAGCCTTCAGAATGCTCTTCTTTGCAGGATAAACAGGACCCCGAGATGACGAAGCCAGCGCCCGAACAGACCCCACCCGCGAGCAGCGAGGACGAAGCCGTCCGCCGCACGGCGCAGCTTGAAAAACTCACGGCACAGCATGGTGACCCGTATCGCGTCACGAAATTTCCGAAAACACACAGCGCCACTAAAATCAAAGAGACATTTGCCGAACTTCCAGCCGGCGAAAAAACCACAACGCAGGTTAGCGTCGCCGGCCGCATCATGGCCATTCGCAATGGCGGCATGTTCATTGTTATTCTCGACGATACCGATCGTCTGCAAATTTTTCACGATTTGAAAACGATTACGGAAAAGCAAAAGGAATTGCTCGAGTTGCTCGATCTCGGCGATATCATCGGCGTCACCGGTATCGTGCGCCGTACGCCGCGCGGCGAAATCACGGTAGATGCGACGGAACTTTCCGTGCTCGCCAAAGCGCTCGAACCGCCGCCGGAAAAATTCCACGGCCTCAAAGATGTCGAGATGCGTTTCCGTCATCGCGAGCAGGACCTCGTCGCCACGCCGCGTACGCGCGACACTTTACGTGCCCGCTACAAGATGATCGCCGCCATCCGGCAGTTTTTGTATGACAAAGGCTTTCTTGAAGTCGAAACGCCGATGCTGCATGTCATCGCCGGCGGCGCTTCGGCAAAGCCTTTTGTTACGCACCACAATGCGCTCGATTTACCGCTTTATATGCGTATCGCGCCGGAGCTGCACCTGAAGCGCCTCGTCATTGGTGGCGTGTCGGAGAAGGTGTTCGAGATCAATCGTAACTTCCGCAACGAAGGCATCAGCCCGCGTCATAATCCCGACTTCACGATGCTGGAACTCTATGAAGCCTATGTCGATTTTACATCGATGATCGATATTACGGAAGCGATCATGCATCACGTCGCCATGACGCTGCATGGCACGGCCAAATTGAAATTCGCCGATGTCGAACTTGATTTCACGCCGCCATGGCCGCGCCGTGGCATGGTCGATCTGATCAAGGAACATACCAAACTCGATCTCTATGCATTCCCGGATGCCGCTGCTGCGCGCGAAGCCGCCGCCAAGATCGGCGTCAAGATGGAGCCGGGCGTCAGCTGGGGTCAGGTTGTCGAAGCCGTGTTCGGCGAACGCGTCGAGCATAAGCTCATCCAGCCGACGCACGTTGTCGATCTGCCGAAGGAAATCTCGCCGCTCGCGAAGGCATGGCCGGATCGCCCGCATGTCGCGCAGCGTTTCGAGACTTTCATCAATGGCTGGGAAATTGCCAATGCCTTCAGCGAACTGAACGATCCTCGCGAACAGCGCGCGCGTTTCCTCGAACAGGCCGAACAGAAGCGCGGTCCGGACGAGCCGCCGCATCCGATCGATAATGATTTCATCCGCGCGATGGCATTCGGTATGCCGCCGATGGGCGGTATGGGTATGGGTATGGATCGCCTTGCCATGCTGATGACGGACAGTCAGACAATCCGCGAAGTGATTGCTTTTCCGACCATGCGCCCCGTGGATTAAGCCTTTAAAATCGGGTCTTTCTCGTGAAAGCAATTCCGGCACTGACTTTTGGACAACCCTCGGTTACAAAACCTGCCGAAGGATATTGGTATGGGCAAAGAACAACCCGAAGTTTATCAAGGCAATGATTGGCTGACCTATCGCTGGTCGGTGGCGCAAGCGTTCGACACACTCGATCGCGTGCGCGATGTTTGCCGCCATACGCCTGAGATCGGCCTCATGCCGCAGATGCCGGGCCTTATGCCTCCGCGTTACGATATGCCGGAAGATGATACCGCCGAAATCTTCG
>DASTLS010000296.1:0-3793 GCA_035714725.1 Alphaproteobacteria bacterium
CCCGATGCAAGCGCTCGATGCGCTCCGCACGCGCCACAAGAGCTATGTTGTGTCTATCGTCGCGGCGCTCGAAGAAATTTCGATGAAGTCGGAAGTGATGTCGACGCATGCGGCGCTTGCCGCCGTGCGCACCAGCCTCTATCCGCAAATCGGCCACGAAGAATGGCGCGCCAATCTGCCGGGCGATCCGCTTATGCCGCGCGTGCCGCAGACCGAACGCAACAAGGATGTCTCCGATCTTCTCTGGCCGCCGTTGCGCCAGCAGCTGTGCACAGGAGATGCCGCCGTTGTTTCGCCGTCGATTGCGCGCATTGGTAATCTGCTTTGGGCGGGCGTCGATATGACACTGGCGCCGGCTGAGCCTTCGCCGTTTCCGCAATTGCTCGCGCGCCTGATCGATAACGACATTCCGTTCCGCGTTTCGTTCCTGATCGAAAGCGCCGGTGCGCAAAGCGTCGGCTTCCGTTCGTTCGCTGCAGCTGTGCTGGCTTTCTCCAATCAGACTAATCGCCAAATCCGCCAATCGCTGCAGGCGCTGCAAAATCTTGCACAGAGCGAGCCGGTTGTGCGCTTGCGCGTTTCAATCGCGACTTATGCTCCCGTCAATGATCGCCGTCTGATGGAAATGCGTTTAGGTGCCGTCACGCAAGCGGTCGAAGCCTGGGGTTATTGCCAGGTTTCTTCAACCGGTGGTGACCCGCTGGAAACAAGCTTGTCTTCGGTGCTGGGCATCGCCTGCGCATCGACCGCACCCGCCGCCATCGCTCCGTTCCGCGAAGTGATCAAACTGCTGCCGTGGCAACGCGCCTCATCGCCGTTCAACGAAGGCTCCGTCATTTTCCGCTCCGTCGATGGCCGCATCTGGCCGTACCAGATGGGCAGCTCGCTCACGACCACATGGTTCGATCTCATCTTCGCGCAACCGGGCGCCGGTAAATCGGTGCTGATGAACGCGCTTAATCTCGGCACCGTTTTGTCGGCGGGTCTCGGCAAATTGCCGTTCGTCGCCATCCTCGATATCGGCCCGTCCTCATCGGGTCTAATCTCGCTCTTGCGTGACGCATTGCCGATCGAACGCCGCCATGAAGCGCTGCATTTCAAGCTGCGCATGACGCCGGAATATGCCGTCAATCCGTTCGATACCCAGCTTGGTTGCCGCTTCCCGCTGCCGGAAGAACGTGCGTATCTAACAGAACTTCTCACACTGCTTTGCACGCCGCCGGGCCAGAGCCAGCCTTATGACGGCATGCCGCAACTGGTCGGCCTTTGCATTGATGAAATGTATCGCTGGCGCTCCGATGGCGGCGCGAATACCGAAGCGCGTCCGTACCTCGTGCGCGTCGAAACGGAAGTCGATGAAGCGCTCGCGAAGCACGATGTGCATCTGCCCGCCGATCCCTATTGGTGGGATGTCGTCGATGCGCTTTATGACAAAGGCGCTGTTCACGAAGCTATTTTGGCGCAACGCCATGCCGTGCCGACGCTCGTCGATGCCGTTACCGCTGCGCGCCGTCCGCAAATCCGTGCGCTGCTCGAAGAAACACAAATCGGCGCATCGGCCGAAACTATCATCCACGCGTTCGAACGTATGGTCGCATCTTCGGTGCGCGAATTCCCGATCCTTGCATCCGTCACGCGTTTCGATGTCGGCGGCGCGCGCGTCGCCGCTATCGATTTGCAAGACGTCGCACCGCAAGGCGACGATGTTGCCGACCGCCAGACCGCCATCATGTACATGCTCGCGCGTCATACACTCATCCGCAGCTGGTGGATGGGGCCTGACATGCTGCGCTCGGTCCCGGAAAAATATCGCTCCTATCACGAAGCGCGCATCCGCGATATTCGCGAAACGCCGAAGCGCCTCTGCTTCGACGAATTTCATCGCACCAGCAAAACGAATGCCGTGCGCGCGCAGGTGGTGCGTGACGTACGTGAAGGCCGTAAATGGGGCGTGCAAATCGTGCTCGCTTCGCAATTGCTCGACGACTTCAGCAAGGACATGGTCGATCTCGCGACCGGCGTCTGGATTTGCGGTACCGCCGTTTCCGACCGGGCCATCAGCGATACGGCGCAGCGTTTCGGTCTTTCCGATACTGCGCGCTGGGTCATGCGTTATCGCCTCACAGGCCCGCGCCCGTCAGGCGCTCCGGTCCTCCTGCTGCTTTCGACCAACGAAGGCCGCTATGAACAGCATCTCGTGAACACGCTCGGCCCTGTCGAACTTTGGGCGCTCTCGACATCCGGTGAAGACGTCCAGCTACGTGAGAAACTCTATGTCGCTCTCGGCGCATCCGCCGCGCGTAACATACTTGCGAAATATTTCCCAGGCGGCACCGCGCGCCAGGAAATTCGCCGTCGCATCGTTCTCCGCACCGAAAAGGGCGAAATCGAATCGGGCGCTCTCGGCTCCGTGATCGAGGAAATGGTGCAGGAGCTTGTCGCCCACGCCCATAACGATGCCTCCAAAACCATGATTAAAAGCCCCTAAGGGGCCGGGAAGGGGATTGCGGCAGGGCACAGGCTCGGGCAATCTTGAGGCTTCTAAAAAGGAACGAGTTTTTCGATGAGCGGCCAGCGCAGTGATCCAGATCAAACCGTATCGCTTTTTCTGGCGTGCGCGGTTTATTTCATTGTCGGCTGGCTGATTTGGCATTTCTTCAAAATGCCGATCCTCGAATTTATGCGCTGGCTGCGCTTTGTCGAGTTGTGGCCGATCAATCTCATCATGGGCGGCAAATACAATGCCTGCCTCGACTGGCTGAAACACACCCACTATCTCGATGCTGCGCCGACACCCGACATTATTCAGGCGACGCGCGATTGCTTCGGAGTCAATTATCTGGCCGCCGTCTCCGCCGAAGACGCGCCAAGCTATTTCCAGCTATCTGCCGTCGGCATCGCGACGCTCGGGCGCGAGGTTACGGTTTATATTCACTGGCCGCTGGCACTGGTTTTCGCCTTTGTCGCTTTCTATTCGGTCTATATTTCGCCGCGCAATAAGTTCCGCACGAAGTACGATCTCGAAGGCTTTATCAAAATGCAGGCCAAGATGTGGCCGGTCATCTCGCCGATCGTCAATTTCAATCCGATCAAATCGAGCGCCCGCATTCCGGGCTCACCGGTGCCCGATAAACTTCCGCTTTTCGCCGAAGCGCTATCGCCGGAAGAGTGGGTTTCTTTCCACCGCATCAATGTCACCAACAATATTCCCGATCGTGAAGCGACGCGCCGCGCGTTTCTCCTGCAGCTCGGTCCGCGCTGGAACGGCTTTGACGGATTGCCGCCTTACGTACGCGCGCTGATCGCAGCTTTCGCATTGAAAGGCGCTCAGAAGCGCGAGGATAGCGATAATCTGCTCGGTGATATCGCAACCTGCTGGTCGGCCAAGGGCGGATTTAATATGACAACGGAAATCGCCGCCAAAGTGAATAAGGCGATCAAGGACAAGGAAGCCGGCGGCGAGCTTAAGGCCGTCGGAGACAAGCACGCCTATCGCTCAACCGCTATGGTCGCCATGCTGCTTTACGCCCGTTCGCGCGGCGGTGTGTTGGCTCCGGCGCAATTCCTCTGGCTGCGCGGTGTCGATCGCACCTTGTGGTACGCGCTGAATAATCTCGGCCGCCGTGCTTTCCATACCGAAGGTGCCGCGGCCATGGCCCATTTCATGGCCGAGCAAACGGCCCAGAAGCCCCTGCCGATTCCCCGCATTGACACGGCGGTCATCACGCTTAATCAATATCTGGCGGAGCAGAACGTCGCTATTCCTCCGCGCGAGAAGGCACGCTAAGCTAAG
>DASTLS010000297.1:0-3063 GCA_035714725.1 Alphaproteobacteria bacterium
GCAGGGAAATTTTGCCGTGGTCGATGCTGCAATCGTGGCAGCTGCCCAACATCGCCTGGCCGTCATACTCGATCTTCATCCGCACGAAGATTACATGAACGACCTCGAGAAAAATCCGACATCCGAACAAAACTTCATTGATTTATGGGTTGCTATCGCCCAACACTACAGCGAAGCCAATTATTCGTCTGAGGTTGTAGCGTTCGAACTTTTGAACGAGCCGCATTATTATCATGCCGAAAGCAAATATTCCGATCTGATTAACCGCACGGTTCTTGCCATTCGCAAAACCTCGCCCACACGTTTAATCGTTATCGGCTCGCCGCACGGTTCATCCATCGAAGGTCTGACTTCGATGCAATCGATCAAAGACCCGCGCGTAATCTATGATTTTCATTTCTACGATCCCTACATCGTCACGCATCAAGGCATTCACCGCGGCTTCGAAGGCAAGATGATACGCTATTTCCATGACGTACCCTACCCGGCGTCAGCGGTCGATCATGAAGCAAATTTCTACGCACCGGATGCTCCCGATCCACAGCGCGCCCAATTTGAACTTTATGATTACGTTAAAAACAGCTGGAATGCTGCGCAAATCGAGGCCGCGATCAAGCCGGCAGCCGATTGGGCGCACGCACACTTCACGCGTGTGATCTGCGGTGAATTCGGCGTGCTGCGCAATCACATTGATGCTGCTTCACGTTATCGCTGGATTGGCGATACGCGCACGGCGCTGGAGGCCGACGGCATCGGTTGGGCCCTATGGGATTATGCAGATCTGATGGGTATTACGCAGGTGAATGGCGAAGCAAGCACGCCTGACCCTGTCGATGGCTCTACCCATCTCGTCAGCGGCGCGCGCGTGTTTGAGCCGGAAGCGCTAACGGCGCTTGGGCTTACTCATACTCCTTGACGCTCGGGTCGATGCGCTGCGACCAGGCGTGAATACCACCCTTAAGGTTCAACACCTTGTCATAGCCCTGCTGCATTAAATATGCGACAGCACGGCCACTGCGGCCACCATGATGGCAGTGCAGGACGATGGTCTTGTCCTTTGGCAGTTCCGCCAAGTGCTGCGGCAGTTCGCCTAATGGGATGAGCTTATTGCCGGGAATTTGACAGAAATCATTTTCCCGTTGCTCGCGCACATCGATCAGCAGCGGCGGTTCAGCGGACTGCATCATATCGCGCAACTGTTCGACTTCGATGGCAGGTACGTTCGACATGATAACCTCAGAATTTAAATTTTGGTGGAGCGGCAAATTCGGCGAGCAACTTAACATTGGCATCAAACACGACGCGATGCGAAATATTGCCGTGAATTTTCTCATACAAACGTGCTTCGCCAGTATGCGCCGCTTGTGCCGGGCCATACTCACGAACAACAGCCATTAAGCGGCCGCCTTCAGCTAACTGATCGAAAAGCGCCGTCGGAATTTGCTCAGCACCGCCATTGATAATAATGACATCGTAAGGCGCCTTGCCGGCGTAACCTTCCGCCAGCGGACCGAGGACCGCACGGGCATTGTTGATGCCAAGTGATGCCAGATTGGCCGTCGCTTGTTTTTGCAAAACAGAGTCCGCCTCAACACCGATGACTTCCTGCGCCATCGAAGCAAGAACGACCGTCGAGTAGCCCGATGCCATGCCGATATCGAGGACGCGATCGGTTGATTTCACTCCTGCCTCTTCGATTAAACGCGCCAGCACCATCGGCTCGAGCAGATAACGCCCACCCGCGATTTGCACATCCTCATCGATATAAGCAATCGATGCGACGGAGGATGGCACGAACATCTCGCGCGGCAAGCTGCCCATCGCCGATAGGATGCGCTCGTCACGCACCTTGTTCGGGCGCAGTTGGCTTTCGATCATATTGTTGCGGGCAGCCTCGAAATTCGGTCCGCTCGATTTTGGCAAAGCGCTCATCTGTCTTACCGGCTCATAAAGTTAGGGTTATTGCATCTGACAATCGTCTCATGCGCAGCTGCATTCCAGAAATAATTATTGTCGGAGGGCGGCGCGATGTCTGTTTCATGTACGACGCTGTAGCCCTTGCTGCCGCAGAGGTATCCCGCCTGCTCATAGCAATCCTTCACGCTGGAATACGCACCGCCGCAGGTGATGCGATATCCTTTGGTGCCGTCACCGAGATTGACTGTCTCGCTCGGTGCGGCGCTGCCACAGGCAGTGAGAAAGCAAAGCAATGCGAAGGCAATGGGGGCCTGACGAACGGATGCAGCGAATGCCATGGGGGATATTCCTTTCAGGGAGGAGCGAGAAAACGCAAAGGCATTGAACGGGCACATAATTATCAGCCTCTTGTGCTTTCTGCAAACCCTTGACCGGAAAGGGCTAAAAACCTACTGTGCCGCAGGAATGGCGCGGTGGCAGAATGGCTATGTAGCGGACTGCAAATCCGTCAATCCCGGTTCGATTCCGGGCCGTGCCTCCACCCAAAATCATATTATCCATACAGCTCTTTCGCACGTTCTTCGAAGGCTGCGACCATCTTGAGGATGGCCTTGTCGAAGAACATTTCCATCGCGGCACCCAAAATCGACGAATGAAAATCGAAATCGACATGGAAGGATAGATCACATCCCTTTCCGCTCGGTTTGAAACCCCATTCATTCGTCAGATGCGCGAGCGGTCCTGAAAGATAACGCACGGCAATCTTGCGTGGCACATCGAGCGTCACTTCCGATTTGAATTTTTCCTGAAACATCTTGTAGCCAATGATGAGGTCGGCGGTGACGACATCGCCGTCGCGCTTCAAAATGCGCGCGCCTTTGCACCAGGGCAAAAACTCCGGATAGCGGCCGATATCGGCCACCAGGTCGAAAAGCTGTTGCGGCGTATAAGGAAGAAAGCGTGTTTCAGAGTGTTGCGGCATAAAATCAAAACCGTGGTGGTCGGCGGGCTTACAGGCTAAGTTATTAGCAAGCAGAATCAATTGTCGGAAGCCCGCGCTGAATGCCCCGCCGTTTTCTCTTTTCCCTCGCCCTCTGCTTGTTGTTAACCGCCCCTCTGCGCGCGGCGGGCCTGTTTGACACCAGC
>DASTLS010000298.1:0-2794 GCA_035714725.1 Alphaproteobacteria bacterium
GAAAAATTTCGAAACCTTTTCCCCCGGCGGGAGTTTCGATAACGATGTCGGAGCACCATAGAAATGAACATGATTGTTAGAACCAGCGACACCCGCTGGCTTGGACCTGTGTATCTGCGTATCGGCTATGGCATGCCGGAAACGATAAGAAGCCCGAAAGAAGCTCTAAACCATCTTCTCTTCCGTTGGCCGACCATCCGGGGCGAAAAATATCGTTCCGCAACAGATCTCTGCGACGCCGCGAGCGGAAATCCCCTTCTCTGTGACCAGGCCCGGAAGATATTCGTTGAAGCTTGCGCCGAAGCAGGCGTGCTGGATTAGCGATGTCTCTGTAGAGGCTCGGGATTTCCTTCCAGTTGTAAAACACGGGGTAAAGTCCCGGGGGACAAGCCTGCGCATGTCGGGCGGCGTTTGCTTTGGGTCATTCAGCGCGCGCCGCATGGCCCATGGCAAGCTGCCCAGACCAGTTCCTCACGCGTGCAATAGCTATCTGTAATCGCCAATGCGATTTGGAGCTGGCCTGTTCCGCATCGGGTACGGTTGCTGGAAGCAGCCGATCCTCGCGCCGCTATCGGCGGCAAAAACAACCGCAACGATGCCGAGCAGGATCGCGTGCCATACGGAACGCTTTTTGCAGGCTTACCGAAGCATTTACGTTTCGGAGGTAATGCGTTTTGAAACGAAACACTTTACGACCATTTCCAGCTGTGACGCTCGTACTCGGAGAGAGCGGCGGATATCGCCGTGTCAATTCAGTACATCAGGTCGCCGAGCTGCTGCTGGGGCATTGGCCGGTCGAAAACGGCGAGGAATATGTGGCTGCGGTACGCGTGTGCCTCGAGGCGATGCTGGGTGCCGCCCCGCCGGAAGCTGCAAGGGAAGCCCTGATCAGGGCGGCGCGGGAGGCGGGCATATCCGTGATGCAGTGAAATCGTCACATCGCTCCGCAAGCAATTGGAATCTAACAACAAGCAATTCATCTTTTGTGAACCACTGCCAGCGATTGTTGCCGACAAGGGCAGGCGATTCGCCTCGCCAATGACGGAGAGATTATGTCGCTTTTACCATTCCCGGCCGATAGACGCACCCGCGATATCAGGCGTTGCGCCGAAGCCCTGCTTCAGCTTCACGGCGAGGAAGCCAATCGTTTCTGGCGCTCGGAAATGGCAAGTCTCGCCGCTGCGCTGATAAGCCAGGGAATGGACGAAGGCGAGATCTCGCGGCAGGCAGCACTCTTCATGCATGCGGTTCAGATGGAGCTGCAGCTCGCCTTTGCCGAGGACGAGCTGAACGCATCCGCTTAAAACATGCCGAGGTGCAGCAGTTTTGCACGACATGCTAGAAATTAAGGACTTAAAGCGCAACGAGCGAATCTTGGAGATCGCGATGCGCCTTAAGGCTGCTATTTCGGCAACCGGCAGAATGCGATCAATTTGTCGCCGCTCGTCGGCGACTTGATCTGCACGGACCATTCTCCGCCCGGGAAATGAAATCCTTTCGAGGAAACGACGCCTACGATCTGCGTGCAGGCCTTCCTGGCATCGGCGTTCGGCAGGTCGATTGTCGCAGTAACCGAGTATTTCCGGCTGGAAACCTGACACGGCGCCGTGAACAAGCCAGTATTGTCTATCATTTTACAGACCCGGTACGCGTTGCTTACTGGATCATCAGCAGCCATTACAGAATTGGCGACCACTAAAACAGTAGCCGCCGCCAAAAATTGTTTCATTGAAAACCCCGGTCCCCTGCGGCGGTACGGTGCCAGAGCATGTTTCGTCTTGCAAGACATGTTGCACGGTTTTGCGGTGACTGTCTGGAAATACAACGCAAATGAAGGCAAGTTGTTCGCCAGAAGCGACGCAACCGGATTTGCCGGGAAGCAAGCTGGAAATTCCGTAATTGATGTCGTAGAATTCCCCGTATCCGAGGTGGCCGCCATCGCCCCACCAGCGGCTCTGACGGCGATATATTCCGGCCGCTTCCTGAGCCCAGAGTGTCTAAAAAGCGGTGGCTGGCAGGCTCGTATTAACTTTTTTGATATTAGAATATGACATATTAGTAAAGTTTATATCCGGAGCCGAAGCGATGACAGAATCCTCGCCAGAAACCCGAACATCCCCGCGAAAGCGGACGCTTCTTGGAGCAAAGATCCTGTTCAATGACGGATGCTCCGTCTTCGATTGCGTCGTCAGAAACCTGTCCGATACGGGCGCGATGATCCAGACAGAAAACCCGCTCGCAGTCCCGAACGCCTTCACTCTGCAGCTCTCGGACAACAGGCTTTTGGCCTGCGAAGTTCGCTGGCGGAAGATCAGCAGCATCGGTGTTCAATTCGTTTAAGGGTGCCCGCGATGGGCAGGCATAGACAGATTTGTCGTCGCATATGACGACAGACACGGCCCTCGTTGTTGCCGGATCGGTCTCGGCCGTTTGCCCCGCTCAAGCCTGGCACAAGCTGACAAACCTAGCGTCCTGCGTGAAGGCTGAGGGATGAGGGGCTCGTTCGGGCAAGGCAGCTATTCAGCCAGGATGAGACGGCACCTAGAGCATGCATTTGTCTTTAAAGTTTCATCTAAATTGCATTTTCCAGGATTCAGGCGCAAGCGCGGCAGCGCTGGAGAACACGACGTGAATACAGCCCCAAACTCCAATCAATTCACTCCGTACCTCATCGGCGCGCCGGATGCCCAGCCGCGCCCGACCCCGGTCACTCCTCCACTGCAAACCGCGCAGGAAGCACGGCCACTTCCGTCCGTCAGGACATTCGACGTGTTCGATACGCTCATTGCACGTC
>DASTLS010000299.1:0-4666 GCA_035714725.1 Alphaproteobacteria bacterium
GCAGTACCAACGCCAAGGCTATCGCCAAAGACTACGGCTGGATCCGGCGCAAGAACTGTATTAAGCGGGCGACGGGTGAATGACATTATCCGCCCCCCCCCTTACGCGCGCGCATGAGGGTTGGTATCGGCATGCGGACCACCCGCAGGACGATGATTGTCGGCGTAAGTCGAATAAGTCGGCACAAAGTCTTTGCCGAGAAGAGCATAAACTTGCGACAGCGAGCGCTCTGCGCCCGTATGACGGTCAATAAAGATGTTTCTGTTTGCGCTCACAGCACCTGGCACAACATCAGCTGCTGCTTCATTCGGATTTTGGTACATAGCACGCAGGAATTTGGCCGCTGTCGCGGGCCCGAGGAAATGCGCCATGTAAAGATCGGCGTTCGTCAGCTGGCGATCGTTGCCGAGCATATGGCGCAAAGTAGCGGCATTGTCGTTCGTGAAATCAATCGCCATCGGCGTCGAATATTGCGGGTCCCTGCGCATATCAAGAATTTGCTGCAATGCTGCAGGATCATGAACGGTATAGCTATTGCCCGAACGAACAATCTGACTTGCGGCCCAAGCCAACTGGCCACCATGAGCGGCGCCGTGTTTGTATACGACACCGAGCCAAGCACCTTTCAGGAACTGATAACGGCCGACCGCCGAAGATGTGGGAGCATGGGCATTATCGTTCGTACCACTTTCGTGGCGAGCAAGATCTTCGAAGTAATCGCCGCTGGCTGCTGACGGTCCTTCAAAAATGGTTGCTGCAGAATGTTCGGCACGCATCGTGGTAAGGCCGGCCTGACGGCCACGGTCACCTACGTTACGCAAAATGTTTACAACGCCACGGCGCAAAGGAGAGGGAATCCAGCTGGCACTCTCGACAGCATCCGCCGCAGAGTTGAAATGGCGCTGGAACGAGCGCGACGCGCGATCGGTAAAATTCTCAAGCGCGCTATCGAAGCGCGCGAAAAAGCTTGGGTCCTCGTTCTGCTTAACGATCATCTGCGCGATGAGGATATTTCTGAGAACGTCGAGGTTTTCTTGTTCCGTGCGATGTTCGGGATCGTCCCCATCATTCGCAGGCCTACCCGCCGCAGCCAAAATTAACGGCGAAGCGATTGAGCCAACGGGGATAACCGGAGCAGCCGGAGAGGATGGAGCTACGGCACGAACTTGTTTGCCGTTTACTTCGATTTCGTTGGCGGAGATAGAATAAACGTCCGCGCTGTCCTCATGAATATCGTGCTGAGGATCTTGGGGAGTAATTTCCGTCAATCTATTCTGCGGTCGGCGAGCCATTCAAATGTGCTCCGGCATTTTTAATAAAATCATATACATAGAGATCATATCTTAGCACATTTAATGCAAACTTAACTGATTTAGTTTCACTCCAAGCCATTGATTTATAAGGACGATATTTTTTGGATTTTAATGCCTATTCACAGCTTTATTGCGGGTTCGTAATTAGCCTCGGAATCAGGGATGTCCACCGCCATGATCCCCGCCACCGTGGTCTTCGCCGCCATGGCCACCCGCCCAACCGCCATGCCCGCCTTCGGCATGCGGAGCTTCACCGCGATTTGCATGGAAATTAGCTGCTGCAGGACGTGCCGCAGCAGGACGGTTCCATCCGTTGCGCTCCCAGCCGCCATGCCCCCAACGTTCATGACGCGCGTAGTAAGGACCATGTTCGACTTCGCCGCCTTCAAAGAAGAAATCGGCATCGGGATATTCGTTGCTGTAGCTGTAGCAGCATCCGTTGACTGGACCGCCAGCTGCGCCCGGGTACGGGTCGTAATAACAAGCTGATGTGGAAAGAAGCACGGCGCTCGCCGCAAGAAATTTTACCGCTGCACCAAATGTGACCTTACGCATCGCCGCCCCCATTGGACCAATGAATATTGAGAGGCGATTGTGAGTGTACGGCGAGAGGCCGGCAATCCAAATGAGATGTGCTTTGCCGCTTCCTTATATTTCTCAGATAGAAATTACGCGCATAATTTATCTATTCGTGCGCACAGGCTTTCGATGCTGCCTTTTTCTGCCCAATCATGAGCACGATCAAGCCAAGGCATGACGTCACCGCGAGGATAGCGATGATCGGCAAACTGCCGTGAGATGTCGACGCGCTGATGCCGGATGAAATCACGGCACCGACACCGAGTTGCAGAAACCCTAGCAGTGCTGCGGCACTTCCGGCATTCTTTGTAAAAGGCGCCATCGCCATTGCAGCCGCATTCGGGTACGTAATGCCCGCACAACTAAGCGAGATAAAGAACAGCACCAGTGTTGCGGTAAGCCCATACCAATTCGCCCATACGCCGGTTACGAAAATCAGCGCTGCAATAACCTGTAAAATGAGGAAGCCATAAAACAGCTGAGCGCTGGTGAATTTCTTGAGCAGCAGAACATTGATCTGGCTTGCGCCGATAAAGCCGCTCGCCAGCAGCGCGAAAATCATACTGTAGGTTTTGGCGCTAAGATGAAAACCTTCCATGAAGATAATCGGCGAGCCGGCAACGTAAGTGAAAAGCCCGGCGAATGAAAAAGCCCCCGCCAGGGCATATGTCGCGAAACGCGCGTTCTTGATGATCGCGAGATATTCCAGGAATATCGGTCCCGGCTTGAGCGAGATGGTTTTGTCGGGCTTATGCGCCTCCGGCAAAAGTCGCCAGACCAACAGAAGGATGAGCGCAACGATGACCATCATAATGCCGAACACAGCGCGCCAGCTGACCCACGCCATGATCGCCCCGCCAATCGTCGGCGCCAGCAGCGGTGAAACAGAAATGAATAAAAACAGGCGCGATAAAATTTTCGCGCTCTGATTAACCGGAAAGAAATCACGCACCATCGCAAGCGAAGCCACCTGCGCCGCGCATCCACCGAGCGCCTGAATAAAACGGAATACGATCAACGTCGAGACATCCGGCGCCATCGCACAACCGATGGAAGCCAAGATGAAGATCACAAGACCAACGCACAGGGGTATCTTACGGCCGAAGCGATCAAGCAAGGGGCCGTATACCACCTGCCCGCTGGCGAGGCCGATGAAATAGCTTGAAAGCGTGAGAGAGATGGTAGTGCTTTGCACACCGAAATCTTTTGCCATCTGCAGATAGGCCGGCAGGCACATATCGATGGCGAAAGGCGAAATGATGCTGAGCGCACCAAGAATGCAGATAATAAAAAGATTCGAACGCTGAGGCATAGGTAATCCGGCTAGAGACGCCGCGACATTGCCATGCACCCAGCACGTTTGCCAGCGTTGATTAGCCCAGATCTATATCGCCGGATGTCACAACACGGCTGAGCAGCGGGAAAATATTCTTCACCGCAAAATCATGCATCTCTTGCGACATACCGGTTGTCGCGTCTTCGACGATCACAACCTCATAGCCATGCTCATAGGCCTGACGCGCCGTAGATTCGACACCCATATTGGTCGCGATGCCGCCGAGAACGATTGTCTTGATGCCGCGGCGGCGCAACTGCGCGTCCATATCCGTATTATAGAACGCGCCCCATTGATGTTTTGTCACGACGATATCGCCTTCCTTCAAAAGTTCAGGCGAAATCTGACTCCAATCTTCCGGATAGCCACCTGCAGGTGGCGTGTTTGGTTTGTCCACCGGTTGCTTCAAAGCATTGCTCATGTCTTTTGCAAATTTGACATGCACCAGCACTACTGGCGATTTAGCGGCGCGAAATTTATCGGCTAATTTTACGGCGCGTTGCAACACATCGCTTGAGGCATGCGGCTTGGTATCACGCGCAAGAATGCCCTTCTGTAAATCAATCAGAACAAGAGCAGTCGTTTTTGGATCAAGCTTGAGCATGAAACCTCTCAAAGGCAGGGATTTCTAAATGGCCCTGCTTTGGGGCCAGATTATGACTGTGATTGCGATTGAAATCTTGCCGCGCTCATGATAGAACAAAACATGAACAACGCTATTCACACCATCGGCCATTCCAATCGCAGTTTAGATGATCACATCAAGCTGCTGAAAGATGCAGGCGTTGATTATCTCATCGATGTCCGGCGCTTTCCACACTCGCCGCGACAACCGCACTTCAATATAGAGGCGCTGCCGGGTGAATTGGCGAAAGCCGAAATCAAATATCATCACATGGCTGCGCTCGGCGGACGTCGCCCTCCTCGGGCCGACGGCAAAGCATCGATGCATACGCTGTGGCGCGAAGGCGGCGGGTTTCAAAGTTACGCCGATTACGCAGAAACGCCGCTGTTCGCAATCGCACTCAAGGAATTGATGAAGATCGCTGAGACATTCCATGCCGCAATCATGTGCGCGGAAGCAGATTGGCGAAACTGCCACCGCCGTATCATTACGGATTATCTGCTGATTAATGGCGTACAGGTCGAACACATCATGAGTAGGAGCATTGAAGCGGCACAACTGACGCACGGCGCCTTGATCCGCACCAACCGGTCCCTACTCTATAGCGATATGCCGCTTTTTGCCTAACCAGCCTTCACGTCATGAATTTCAAGCGCACCGTTCGTCGCCGGCGCCTGCTGCGGATGGTCATGCACCCACCAGAACACAATCAGCACAATCGCGATGATAACGCCTAAACCTATTCTCATCATGCACCTTTAAGCTGGGATCCGAACTTTTTTCTTTGCCGCTTCAAACATGCGGTTCATTTCG
>DASTLS010000300.1:0-1536 GCA_035714725.1 Alphaproteobacteria bacterium
GATGGGAAGCGCGGTCAACAGGACGGCGGGCGCGAGATAGGCAATACTTTTTCTTCCGATGCCCGCTGCAATCAGCATGCCGGCAAGAAAGACGTGCATCTTGAGCGGGAGAAATGCCGGCATCGGAAAGACGATGCCGAGCCTCTTGGTCGTGAACGCGATGGCCACCGCCGCAGCGCAAAGGCAGAAAGTGGCAGGCAGCCATCCCACCCTGCGCACCATGAGCACGACAAAGGGGAAAACCGCGTAAAACTGCATTTCCAGCCCGATACTCCAGTCCGGCAGAGGCGTCCTGAATGCGTAATCCGGCATGAGCCCGAAGATGTAGGTCATGTGGACAAGGAAATTGGTCAGGCTCGCGTCGGTATATCGCTCTGGCAGCTGCGGCGGCTGACCGATGAAGCCATCTATGACAAGCCTGTCCGCATAGATTGAATGCCCGACGGCGAGCGCGATTATCAGCAATGTGAAATAGAGCGGAGAAATTCTGAAAAATCGCTTGATCCAGAATTTGAGCCAGGTGTCCACCGCGGTCCAATCTTCCTTTTCCTTTCTGACATTATACTGAAATGTCATCAGAAATCCGGAAAGAAGAATGAAAAGATCCACGCCAAGGTCGGGCGTTCCGAGGATGGGCAAAGCAAAACCCGTCAATATCATGCAATGGCCGATCAGGACCCAGAGCGCCGCAAGGCCACGCAGGCCATCCAGGCTTTCGACTCTTGTCATGCGCTCACCTCGCTCTTTGCGGCTTGTGGTTGAGCCGGATCTGCGGACCAGACGCACAGCAGTGTGGTCAGGATGACGAGCGGCGAGAACAGGAGATTGCCGCCGCCGAGCTGAAAATTGACCAGCGAGAAGATCGATATGATCGCGATGTCCCGCCGCCACCATGATCGAAACAGGAAGGAGACAAAAAGGATCAATCCTATGATCCCGTAATCGATAAACAATTTGAGAGCGGCGTTGCCGCTGCCCTTGAAGAAGAAGCCCGATCGCTCCATCGCTCCGGGACCAAAGCCGATCAGCGATCGCACCTGATCGGTATAGCGGCCGATGAAATCGAACTGGGCGAAATAACGGGCATAGGCGCTGCTACCGCTCTGCCCGCCTTCATTCGCCCGGTTGGCAAGCGATGCAAACAGATCGGGAAGAAGTAGCTGGATGCCTACGGCAAGTGCAGCCAAGCAAACTATGAAAAGCAGGATGCGGCTAGTATAGCGCCGATCCGCTATGGTTAGAATGGCGATGCTCACGCCCAATGCCAAAAGGCCGGTGCCCGAAAAACTCACCAGGTAAGCCAGCCCATAAAGAGGTAAATACTTTAATTGGTTCTTTATGAAGAACTCTACCGCCATTCCTAGCGCCAGGATTTGCGAAAAAATGCTCGGCTCGACAAAAAAGAACCCATTCGATCGCGATATATCCGAACCGTAGCTCATGATTGGATTGTAATTGTAGAAAGATTCCAGAAGGATCGGCTTGAGGGCCGGAAAAGTCATCATGAACGAAAAAATTCGGACCCCGACGAACTGG
>DASTLS010000301.1:0-2701 GCA_035714725.1 Alphaproteobacteria bacterium
ACACGGATACAACATTTCAAAAGATGCCTGAAACCTTGCCGCATTTTGCTCAGACGTTCGGGGCGCATCCTTATGATTTTGGGGATGCCTCGGCCTATCTATGTGGTGCGGTTGCATTTCTTACTGTGCGCAAGGCTATCATCAACGGCCTCAACAAAGGGCGCGCCAAACATCCGCCTAAAAATGCTCTTGGGTAAGTTTTAAGCCTGACCGGCGACTTCGATCATTGAAGCGGTCATCGCTTCGGCCGCTGTCTTGCCGCCCCAGACGACGAACTGGAACGCCGGATAGAAGCGTTCGCATTCCGTGAGCGCGATCTCGACCAGATCTTCGAGCGCTTCCGTATTCGGCATGCGACCGTTGCGGGCGAGAATGGTGTAACGGAAGAGCGGCGTGTTTTGCTGCAGCTCGAGATCGAAGTGGCCGAGCCAGAGGCGTGTGTTCAACATCGCGAGAAGATCGTTCACTTCGCCGCGCTTAAGATCGGGAATTTTCATGTCGAACTGGCAGGAGAATTGGAGTGCGCCGATTTCGCGTTGCCAGACGAAGAACATCCGGTAGTGGCACCAGCGGCCAGCAAGCTCAACAATCAACTCATCATCGTTCGAACGTTCGAACAACCATTCGTTTGCGGTGACAATGTCTTCGAGAATATCGAGAGGATTAGAATGTGTGCTTTGGTCTTGCGCCAGTTGAAAAGACATGAAGTCCTCCGAGGTGAAGAATCTTCGTATCAAACATCGAGACTGCGCCGCAAGAGTCGTACAGGTTTTTTACAGAGTCAGATTTCGTTCGTGCTTTTTGAGTCACAGGGAACGCTTGCGAAACGGGAATTACTTTCATTCCGCCAACGGATTCAAAAGACTCAATTTTTGAGTCAAATCAGAGTCTTGAATCGATCAAAAATGCTTCTTCGCGCGCTTCAAATTTTTAACAGAAGGTAAATTTAGTTTCGTCGCCGATTTCGTCTTGTTCTTTCTTGACAGATTCAAATGCGCCTCAATTTCCGAGAGGCGATCGTTCAGGTCTTCCTGCATCGCCCGCGCCTTGGCGAGCATCGCGAACGCGGCATCGAATTCCGCGCGGCTGACGAGATCGAGTTGCTGTGCGAGTCCGCCCAAATGTTGTTTCGCTTGCGCTCTGAATTCGTGACGAGCGCCCGCCAGATTCCCGAGCACGGCGCCGCCGAGCGATACCATATCTTCGATCAGGGTCTGATTCTTGCGCATTGTCTGCTCCTCGTAAGTTGATAATATGGTCTATAACATGCCCTTGCGCACCGCGCACCCCGTCTAGAGGCCCTCTATGCTCGCACTGGTTTTTCCGCCGCTTGATCCTGTCGCCATCAATATTGGGCCCTTGGCTATCCGCTGGTACGCGCTTGCCTATCTGGCGGGATTTGTCCTCGGCTGGCGTTACTGCCTTTACCTCGCGAAACAGAATGCGAAGGGACCGTCGGCGCAACTGTTCGATGATTTTTTGACATGGGCCGTTGTCGGCACTGTTGTCGGCGGTCGCCTCGGCTACATTCTTTTTTACCAAGCCGATTATTACTTCGCGCATCCGATGGAGATGCTGCAGGTCTGGCATGGCGGCATGTCATTCCATGGCGGCATGATGGGTGTTATCGGCGCGGCGTGGTTGTTCACGCGGCGGCACAAAATTCCGTTCTTCTCCTTCACCGATATTCTCGCTTGCGTGACGCCGATTGGTTTGGGCCTCGGGCGCGTTGCAAATTTCATCAATGGCGAATTGTTTGGCCGCGCGACGGACGAGCCGTGGGGCATGGTATTCCCGCGCGGCGGCGATATGCCGCGTCACCCCAGCCAGCTTTACGAAGCCGTGCTTGAAGGTATTGTTCTTTTCCTTATTCTCTTCTTCCTCGCGCGCAATCCAAAAATTCGCGGGCGCACCGGCTTGCTCTCCGGCGTGTTCCTGTTCGGCTATTCGACCTTCCGCTTCATCGTCGAGCATTTCCGCGAGCCTGATCAGCAGTTGGGTTTCCTCGCCGGTGGCCTCACGATGGGCCAATGGCTCTGCCTGCCGATGATGCTGTTCGGCTTCTACATCATCCTTTGGTCCGAACGGCGCGTGAAACGCCGCACGGCATAAGATGAGCGCAGCACTCAAACATATCCGCACCGTTATCGAGAAGAACGGCCCGCTGACCGTTGGCGCCTACATGGATATGGTGCTGCAGCATCCTGAGTTCGGTTATTATCGTTCCGGCGATCCGATTGGTCGTGAGGGCGATTTCGTTACGGCGCCCGAAGTCAGCCAAATGTTCGGCGAGATGATCGGCCTGTGGTGCGCCGATGTCTGGCGACAAATGGGCAAGCCCGAGCAGTTCACGCTGCTGGAGCTGGGGCCCGGGCGCGGCACGTTAATGCAGGATGCGATGCGCGCGACTGCGCGTTTGCAGGATTTCCAGAAGGCCATGACGCTGTGCTTGCTTGAGAGCAACGAGACGCTACAGAAAGCACAGCGTGAGAAGCTGAAGGATCATAATCCACAATTCCTCAACAATGTCGATCTGCCCGATGCGCCGGTGATTGTTGTGGCCAACGAGTTTTTCGATGCGCTGCCGGTACGCCAGTTCGAGAAGGGCTTTAACGGCTGGCAGGAACGTAAAGTCATTGTGCAGGATGAAAAACTCGCTTTCACTTTGTCGCCGCTTGAGCCGATTTTTGCGCAGCTTATT
>DASTLS010000302.1:0-2333 GCA_035714725.1 Alphaproteobacteria bacterium
CAAGAATTTCGGCGGCATCGTCGCCATCCTGAACGCTGAGTAGACCGAGCGATTTTTGCTGGCCAGCCTTCTCATAGAACACTTCAATGCACATCACATGATCGGCGCGGTAACGCAGCTTCGTCTCGCGATCATCGACCATCAGATCAGCGAAGCCGCCGACATGGCCGGATGCATGCCATGTTTGCGGATGCTGGATGATGGAGCTGTCGAGACCGACGATAGAGAGCGGCTTGCCGTCAGGGCCGATGGGTGGGCATTCGACCATGTCGTGCCACCACGCGTCGCGGAGGTTGTTTTTCAGCTGCACGCCAAGCGGGCCGAAATCCCAGAAACCGTTCAGGCCGCCATACAATTCGGACGCCGGATATACGAAGCCGCGACGCTTGCAGAGCGAGACAAGGCGGCTCATCAGGGAGGTTTCAGGCTGGGCCATTAAGATACTTTCGCGCAATCAAAAGGTTAGTGTGCGAATTTAGCCTTTAACCTGACAGAGGCGCAAGGAGGGTTATTTAACGCCGATAGCGCCGCGGAGATCGGCTTTATCGAGCTTGGCGCCACGCAAATCGGCACCCGTGAGGTTGGCATCGGTGAAGATGGCGCCGGTCAAATCGGCCTCACGCAGATCGGCATCGGCCAGCATGGTTTTCTCGAACCGCGCGCCGGTAAAATTACCGCTACGCAGGCGGGCATTTTGAAGATTTGCACCCGAGAAATTCGCCGGCCAGAGAACCGGCTTAAGGCTACCCGAAATCGTCATCGGTGAGAAATCGGCGGATTGCAAGTCGGCTTTATCGAGGCGAGCCAGTGAGAAATTCATGCCGCGGCAATCGGCCTTCGCGAACGAAGCTTCGCGGGCGTTGCAGCCGGAAAGATCGGACATTGTGAAAACCGCGCCCACAAATGATGCGCCATTCAAAAGCGAGCGCTGCAAGCTTGCGGCCTGGAATTGCACGCCATCAAGCATCACGCGCGTGAGGTTAACACCAACCAAGTCGGCACGCTTGCCTTCGCGGCCAAGGGTGTTCACCCAGATGCGGTGATTGGCGATGATTTCCTTAATGCTGAACTCGAGGCTTTCGAGCGACTTCGTCATTTTCGCGTGATGGAAGCTGTTCGCATGGTTATCGCGTGGATGCAGAAGGCTGGCAGTTAAGTCTGCACCTTCAAAGGTCGCACCGTCGAGGTTAGCGCCGAGCAAAATCACGGCATTCATGTTCGTATTACTAAAATTGCAGCCACGTAAATCGGCATTCTCAAAAGTCGAGCCCTGAAGGTTGCTGCCGGTGAAGTTCACGCCCTGAAGTTTCGCACCTTTGAAATTCGCGAGACTGAGATCGGTCGAAAGCGCAATCGAGCTTGAGAATTTTGTGCGCTGGGCCGTCGCATTTTTGAATACAGAGTCATAGAGACGCAGCTTTGAATCGCCTTCATGCACCGGACTGATATCGCCGCTCTGCCCGCGACGCAAAAGCGAACCGTCTGCCAGATTGGCATCGTCCAAAACGGCATTCGTGAAATTGGTGCCCTGCATCTGCGCGCCGCGCATATCGGCCTTCGTCAGATCAGCTTCGAGGAAATTGCTATTGTTGAGTGTCGCGCCGAAAAAATTCGACTGCTTCAACTGCGCATATGAAAAATTACTGTGATTGAGAAAGCATCCGACAAATTCCGCTGCGGATAACTGTCGCGCGGAGAAATCAAGCTCATGGCCGGTTTGCAGGGAGATATCGAAGCGCTTACCGCCGGACGCGCCTTTCAGATACTTTTCATGATGAATGAAAAGCTCAGCAAGCTCGCTCTGCAGGATGACCGCCATAGTGGGGTCATTTATACCTGAAGGGTCTTACTGTTCCGTAAAGCCGAAATACAAAGGCATTTCAATGAGATGGACGAGGCTAAGCAGCCTGTTTTATGGCCCGTTTTGTCTTGGTCTGCATAAGCCACCAGGCAGCCCTATTGGCCATTCCCTGCCAGATTGTATGGGGCTTGAGGCCGCAGGCCTTAAACACCATCGCCACAACGCGCTCGACGTGTTGGCGGCGGTAGAAACGGTAGGCACGGATCATATAGGCCGAGGTATAGCCCGGGCGATCATAGACTGCATCCGGAGCTGCATTCGCGGCAAAATAGGCATAGGCCAACTCATCGTCTTCCGACTCCTGCATACGGCTGAGACTGATCTTAAGGCGCTCCATGCGGCTTAAGCCTTCGCGCTCCAGATAACCCTTCAGGTAATCGTAGAAGAGTTTGTAATGGCGCAGTTCATCGGCAGCGATATTGCGGCAGATAGCCTTAAGTACGGGCTCCGCGCTCGCGTCAGCAAGTGCGGT
>DASTLS010000303.1:0-4100 GCA_035714725.1 Alphaproteobacteria bacterium
CCGACAAAATTGCCGACACCTGCTGCGGCACCGGCACCAGCTAAAGCAGCAGAAGCGCCGAAGCCTGCTCCAGCACCTGAAGCCAAACCGGCTCCTGCACCGGCAGCACCACCCGCTGCTGCGCCTGTTCCAGCACCCGCCGCAACTCCTGCGCCAGCCCCAGCAGCTACTTCGGCACCAACCCCTGCACCTGCTCCGGAAGTGAAACCAGAACCTGTTGCACCTACACCGATATCGGCGCCACCTTCAACGATTGCCCCGGCCCCCACTGCCGCGCCTACCGCGCCCGTTCAATCGCAAGTCACGCCCGCAAGCGGCAAGACGGCAAGCTTCACCGCTGAAGATATCAGCGACACACCCCTGCTGGTTGCCACACTCGACCCACACACCGCAACGCGCGCCGTCATCTATCTCCGCGCCGGATACGGCTATATCGTTTTTGATCGCAAGCTGACGCTCGATGCCGCGGCACTCACAGCCGGCCAGCAAGCGCCACGCGTGACGCTGGAGCCTCTGGATTTGCCGAAAGCAAGCGGCTTCCGTTTCGAAGTTCCCGTTGATGCCGAAATGCGCGCGACGCGAAACGGCACCGCCTGGCAGATTTTCCTGACCAAGGAAGAGCCGGAAGTGCCCGTTAGCACGACGCTGATCGCGCAGCCTGATTTTGCGCTTGGCGCACGCTATATCCTGCCGCTGCCGGATGCGCCCGATCCTGTGCGCATGACCGATCCGGTTGTCGGCGACGATCTCATCATGATCCCGCTCGAGCAGACGCAAGCTTTCAGCGTCAGTCGCCGTATGGCCGACTTCCAGATTATTCCCGCCGCGCAAGGCCTCGTGCTTCATCCGTTGACCGATAAGCTAATCGTTCGTGCGGTAACCGATGGTGTTGAAATCACGGGCGAAGGTGGCTTGCATCTTTCCAGCACGACCGACACAGGTGCATCCCAGCAAACGACGCAGCGCGCGAAAGTCACTGCCGCCGGCAAATCGATCTTCGACTTCGCCGCATGGCAGGGCAAGCCCGGTGAAACTTACACCGAGACACGCCAGCGCTTGCAGCAGACGATCGTCGATGTGCCGGAAGCTGAACGCAATCGCGCGCGCCTCGAGCTTGCGCGTTTCTATTTCGCACACGGCAATGGCGAAGAGGCTGTGGCGCTGCTGAATTACCTCGTCAAGCAGGTACCCGATCTCACTGCACATCCTGATTTCATCGCCGTGCTTGGCGCATCGCAAGTGCTGGCCTATCGCCCCGATGACGGCCTCAAGAATTTAAATTCACCGCTGCTCGCAGGGCAGCCGGAAGTCGAATTGTGGCAAGCTGTCGCGCAAGGCGAAATGCGCGATTGGCCGAACGCCGAAGAAAAATTTGCCGTCACAGAATCCATGCTAGCCGGATATCCGGAGCCGTTTTATTCGCGTTTCTCCATCCTTGCGATTGAATCCGCGCTTGCCATGAACAAAGATCATGAAGCTGCCGACTGGCTGGAGCGGCTCGAAAACAGCAACCATCGCGATGATATCGCACCCGCGCTCGATTACCTCCATGGCGTGCTGCATGCCAAGGGTGGCCGTGCCTCAGCTGCCGAAGTTTCATGGAAAGCAGCCGATGCCTCTCGCGATCGTCTCTATAAAATCCGTGCCGAGCTGGCGCTGATCGATCTTGGCGTCTCGAACGGCTCGCTTACCCCTGCACAGGCTGCAGACCGGCTGGAAGCTCTCCGCTTCGGCTGGCGCGGCGATGACCTGGAAGTTGATATCCTGCATCGCCTCGGCCAGTTCTATATTCAATCGAAGAACGTCAAAGCGGGCCTCAACATCCTTGCCCGCTCTGTCCAGCTCTATCCCAACAGCGCGATGACGGTGCAGATTCACGATGAAATGTCGGGCATCTTCCGCGATGTGTTCCTAGGCGATCTCGGCAAGAACCTGACCCCGCTCGATGCTCTCACGCTCTATCAGCAATATCGGAACCTGATGCCGCCGGGCGCCGATGGCATTGCCGTCACCCATAACCTCGCTGAGCGTCTTGTCGCTATCGACCTGCTCGATCAGGCATCCGATCTGCTTGAAGACCTCGTGAAGAACAAGCTTTCGGGCGACGATAAAGCCCGCACCAGCACACGCCTTGCGGCGATCCGGCTGCTTGATCATCGTCCGGAGCTCGCCATCACGGCGCTTGATTACACCAAAGATCAGTCGATGCCGACTGACCTGCAAAGCGAGCGTCTGCTGCTGCGCGCCAAGGCGCTCTCGGATATGCATAAAGATGACGATGCGCTGACGCTGCTGAAAGACAACAATACCGAAGCCGCCAAACTGCTGCGCGCCGATATCACGATGCATGCCCAGCATTGGAGTGAGGCCGCCAAGGCTCTCCTCGATCTCGTCGGCCCGCCACCGCCCGAAGGCGTCAAGATCTCGCATAATCAAGCCGAATGGCTTGTAAATGCCTCCATCGCACTCTCGCTCGCGGGCGACAGCACGGGCCTTGATAAGCTCGCGATTGATTACGGCCCGGCCATGAGCAGCACGCCGGAGAACGATACCTTCCGCATCCTCACCCAGCCGGAAAAGACCACGCAGCTGCGCGATATCGCATCCGCCCAGGCACACATTGCCGATGTCGATATGTTCCAGGGTTTCCTGAACAGTTATCGCAAGGCAGAAGCCGCAGACGATAAAGCGGCAGCCACAGCAAAATCGCCGGCCGCAAAAGCAGCCGCGACCGTTAAACCCTGATTTTTAGAAATTCTGGAGAAGCCGTTCGATGTAATCGCGTTCGGCTTTCGGGCGGCCCATATCGCCCGCGCGACGCTGAAGCTCATCAAGGATTTCGCGCACCTTCCGCACTTCCATACGGTCCGGCACTTTCACACCCTGATCATCGACCAGATTGCCATTGCGGCCGAACGGATCGTTTCCTGCCATACCATGGCCCATTCCCGGCATCGGCAGCATCATGAGGCTCTGGCGCAGATTTTCGGCCATATCCTGCATCGCTTGCTGCAAATCGGCCAACGCATGTTCCTGCTGCTTAACGGCATTACCGGCTTCGCCCTGCTGCAGATCGCCACTAGCGCCCTTCATGGCGCCTTCGCCCTGCGCGAGGCTGTTGGCCGTCGCCCCTTCGGTTTTGCCCATCATGCCTTGCAATTGGCGCAGCAAATCATTTTGCTCACCGGCCAGCTTGCCGCGCGGCGTTTTATCGGAGCCCTGCGCGTTTTGATATGTTTTATCGAGCAGCTTCTGCTGCGCCTGAACCAGCGCCCGCAGATTGATCAGCTGCTGCATCGCGCGTTCCTGCTCTTCGGTAAATTGCGGGCGACCGGTTTGGATATTTTCCAACATCTGCTGCATCTTTTGCAGCTCAGCACGCGCTGCGTCACGCGAGCCTGTGGCAGACAAGCTTTGGATTTGCTCCAGCATTTGATCGAAATCTTTCGGCGTCAGCATATTTACCTGAGAGCCGAGCAGCTGGCTGAGATCTTGTGTGGGGCCGGGGCGTCCCGCTTGCCGTGCGGAAAGTTCCTGCAAATATTGCGCCAGCGCCTGATGGAGTTTTGAGACAAGCGCCTGAATTTCCTGATCGCTCGCGTTGCGATCAAGCGCATCGGCGAGTTCTTTCTGCGCAGCGCGCAATTGCTGCTCGGCAAGACCTGTGGTGCCGTCTTCAATGCGGACTGCGGACTGCCAAAGGGTGCTGGCGGTCGGTTCCAGCGCATCGCGGCCATGTTCAAGCACAAGGCGTACAGCACCGCTACGCAGCGCCATCAAAACAACCGGGTCGCCGCGATAGCTGGAAGGCTGGTGGGCAATACCCGCCATGACATTCGCGACTTCATTGCGGACGGTATCGTCATCTGGATTTTCGAGGATTTTCTTGCGTTCTTCGATCAGGGCACGCGCAATCGGATTATAGAAAACGCGCTCGGGCAGGACGATATCGACCGGCGCTGTTTCGGCCTTGTGGCCGGCGGCATCGGTCGCAATCAGCTTCATCTGCACCGGCAAGCCCGCCCAGGGATTCGATGTCAGATCTTCAAAGCTCACGCGCTCAACGGTTGCTGCGTCCGGCTGCGCCAATTCCGTATCAA
>DASTLS010000304.1:0-5089 GCA_035714725.1 Alphaproteobacteria bacterium
GTTAACGGCTTCATAGCCGTATTCCGGATGCAGTACGTAATTGAAGATCGCGATTTTACGGTCCCCGCGCTGTGGGCGTGCCGCGCAATGAAAACCGGTTGTATCTTCGAGGATCAGATCTCCGGCTTTGCCGGTAATGGAATGAATACTGTCCTTGCCGAACATGCGCATCATGTCGTCGCGCGACCAGCGGCCATCGGCATTGATCTCAGCGGTTTTTGTGTGCGTGCCGGCTACAAACTCATGCGGTCCGGTATCATGTTCGATATCCGAAAGATAAAGCAGCGCTTTCATCATACTGCGGCTATTACCATCGATATGCCAAAGCTCGGTATCAAAGAGTGGCAATTTATTCGCGAAACTCTTGCGAATTTTGGCAAAGCTCATAAGGGGGAGTGCGCCGAGATAGGTTCCGGCCAAATCGAGCAGCACAGGATCGAGCGCCATTTGCGCCAGTTCCGGAAACTGTATCAGGGGCTGATCGACTTGCATGATGTTGGTACGATCTTTCAGCCACTCTTCACCCTTCTTCATGTCATCGGCAGAGAAACGATTGCTTTGCTTCCAATCCATATTGTCGGTGACATTGTCGAGATTTCGCGAAAGCTGCAGCGATTTTCCTTCTTTGCAAAAGGCATCGAACGTACGGCCGATTTCAAGAGCTTTGGCGTGCGGAAGGAATTCACGGAGAACGATGTAGCCGTTCTTGCGTAGCTCTGTTAATTGCGGCGCCCATTTGTTTTCGGCAGCCTCAAGGTCAGGCTGATATTGCGGATGTTTAGCCCTGCGTGCTTCAAGGCCGTGCTGGGCTTCTTCGACTGAGGCAAACATGCATCCTCCTAGCGGACACTTTACCAGAAATCAGGATTTGGGTCTATTGGCACGGTACCATGCAATGGTGAGCTTGAGCCCGTCATCGAGGGATGTTCCGGCTTCAAAACCCAAGGTTTTCTGCGCTTTTGCAGTCGAGAAACGGCGATTTGAGATGCTGGTTGGTTTGTTTTTCAAATGCACAATGTTCGCGTCTTTGAAATCATCAAGGGCACAAATTTTCATGAGCGTTTCGTTGATCGAATAGCTTTTGCCATGAGCGATATTGAAGGCATCGTACCCCGATGTGCGTGCAAGCGATTTCCACACCGCGTTCATCACGTCGCCGACATAAACAAGATCGCGCGTCTGTGACCCATCGCCCCAAACCTCGATAGGGTTTTCACGATTGACGACGCGGCGGATAAGGGCGGGCAGGAAATGCGCTGTGCTTTCCTCAAAGTGATCAAACTCGCCATAGGGCAGGGTAGGGCGAAGCGCGGTAATGACCATGCGCGGCTCAAACCGCTCAGCGTACGAGCGGCAAAGCGTCTCCAGATATCGCGTGGCCCAGCCGAGTGCATACCAGTTCGGGGGCGGGTCGCCTTCAAACATGCGCTCTTCTGTCAGTTCTTCTTCAATCGAGGGGTAGCCGGTCGTACTGCTCATCCACACCACGCGCTTGATGCCGGCTTTGTGTGCGGCTTCCAGCACATTGGTTGTGATGCGCAAATTATGCATGACGGGCGTAACAGGATCGCGCGCAAGGACGGGTGAGGTCGCTAGCACGCCGGCAAACAGCAGCATCGTATCGGCTTGTGGCACAGCCTTCATGCATTGTGTGAGATCGAGTAAATCGGCTTGAACACAGCGGATATTCGGCGCCTTTACAGAAATAGGGTGCTTGTTATGAATGGCGGTGACGGTAACGCCGATCCTATTGCCCAATGTCTGCAGCGCATGAGTGCCAAACATGCCCGACGCACCAAGCACGACATAATGGCCGGATGGAATAGCTGCGTCTGTCATGTATCTACCTGCGCGACGACCGGCAATTTGTCGTTATGCGCAATGCGCCATGCCCAATATCTCAGCTGACCTTCGTAAAGCGCATATCGGCCATTCGCAGCGCGTACCTTGACGGGCTTCAGCATTTCGCCATCCATAAGTTCTGAAGCAAGCTCAGTCGGGCTTGGTGAAAGCTTGAGCGTGTTCGACTTTGCGTCGAGGAGGTTTGTGTAAGCCTTACCGCTATGCGAGGCGACGACGTCGATCTGATCAACAGGAATTTCCTTAGCTTCCTTGCGGAAGGCCTTGTCGGCTTTTTCTAAAATCTCAGGCGCAAGTGGCGTCGTAACTGCCGCGACATTTTCCTCTAGATGTTTAATTTTTGAGGTCGCGGGAATTGGAATAACCCCGTCGCGCTGCATCAGCCATTGCAAGGCGAGTGTCGCGGGCGAAATGCCGTAATCCTGCGATATCTGATCGAGTAGTTTGCCTTTACCGAGGGGGCTGTAGGCGAGCAAAGCCATGTTATTGGCCCGACAATAAGGCAGCACAAGGCGTTCGATAGACCGCTCCGCCAAATTATATTCTTGCTGCGACGAAGCGATTGGAAAGCCTTTAGGCAGCAGGGCCGTTATTTTTTTCATCAGTGCGGATGTCGCATTGGAAAAGCCGATTGCGCGTACCTTGCCGGATTTAACAAGATGCTCGAAACCGGCTGCGATATCTTCCGGCGGCACGGCGGGATTGGGCCAGTGGGTTTGATAAAGATCAATCACATCGGTTTGCAGTCGCTTCAAGCTTGCCTCACAAGCCGCGATCATTTTTTCTTTTTTGCTATTTTCAGCATTAAATTTGCTGGCGATGACGGCTTGATGGCGTTTGCCGCGGAGGGCCATGCCTAAGACTTCTTCACTGCGGCCTGCACCATACACTTCGGCTGTGTCGAAGAGGTTGATCCCGAGATCAAGCACGCGGTGGATAATTTTGATGCTGTCGGCATCGTGGCTGTCATCGCTCTCATATTTGCCGCCGATACCGAAAGTGCCAAACCCGAGATTCGAGCAGGAAAGGCCGCCCGGCAGCTGTATGCGCGGGATGCTCACGCTTTGAGATCTTTCTTAATTCGTGCCGCGATGGCGGTTGGAGTCAGGCCGAATTTCTCATGCGCCCAAGGGCGAGCGGCGGAGCCTTCGAGGAATTGATCGGGCAGACCCAGCATCGTGAGCGGCGGGCCGCCATGTGTCGCAAGATGCACGGCAACCTGCGATCCCATGGCGTTGGTGATATTGTGTTCCTCAAGCGTATAGACGCGTTTGCCTTTGCCAATGACTTCTTTCCAGCTGTCGAACGGCTTGATACGCGAGATATCGGCGACGCGAATGTTGATGCCTTCAGTGGCCAGAAGATCGGCAGCTTCCAGCGCCTTATAAGTGATAACGCCGGTCGAGATCAGCGTGGCATCGCCGCCTTCGCGGAAAATTACATAGCCCTTCGAGACATCTTGTCTCGGCACATAAATTTCCTTCACCTGTTCCTTGTCGAGGCGGAGATAGGCAGGACCGCGGCGTTTATAGGCATGTTGAATAGACAGCATCGTGCATTGTGGGTCGCAGGGATTGTAGATTGCCATATTCGGCAGTGTTAGCATGAGCGCTACGTCTTCGGTCGCATGATGCGTGATGCCGTCATTGCCATAGGCCAAACCGCCGCCGACGCCGACCAAGGTCACGGGCAGATTGAGGCCGCATATATCCAGTTTGATTTGCTCCCAACCACGGGTCGCGACATGCGCGCCAATCCCGAATCCGAATACAACTTTGCCAGCGCGGGCGAGGCCGCCCATCACGCTCATCATATTCTGCTCGGCAATGCCGATATTAATGACGCGTTCCGGCCAATCTTTCCGCATCTGATCAAGCCGCATCGCGCCCATATCGTTCGTGAGACCGATGACGGACGGATCGACCTTCATAATGTCGATGATGGCGTCGAAAACGCTGTCGCGAAAATCCATGATGCTAGCTCAACTGCGCGAGCGCACGGTCGATCTGCTCGCCTTTCGGCATCTGATGATGCCATTGGGGAGAGTTTTCCATGAAATCGACGCCCCGGCCCTTGATTGTGTCCGCCACGATCATGAGCGGCTTTTGCAACTTGTCGAGGCGTGTAGGTGAAAGAGCGGCGAAGATTTTATCAAAATCATGGCCATCGATGCGTTCTGCTTCCCATCCGCAATCGCGGAAGTGATCAACGACCGGCTCGATGCTAACGATGTTCTTCACGAAATCGGTGGCCGAAAGTTTATTGTTATCGAGAATAGCAATCATGTTGCTGAGCTTATGCTGGCCGGCGAACATCGCCGCTTCCCAAATAGAGCCTTCCTGACATTCGCCGTCACCCAGTACGGTAAAGAAGCGCTGCGGCCTGCCATCGATTTTGGCAGCCATGGCCATACCCGCCGCAAAACCAAGCCCATGGCCGAGCGAACCGGAAATTGCATCGACGCCGGGAATATGGGGCTCAGGATGTCCTGCGAGCATCGCATTGCCGGTCGCGAACGTATCCAGTTCCGACTTCGGAAAGAAACCGAGATCAGCGAGAATGGCGTAAAGCGTCAGGCACGCATGGCCTTTGCTAAGGATGAATTGATCGCGCTCGGGCCATTTCGGCTCGTTGGGGCGCACGCGCAGAATGCCGCCGTAATAAAGTGCCACGCCGATATCCGCCCATGAGAAGGCTGGGGGCACATGGCCTTTCTTGGCTTTGAGCGCCGTCTCGAGCGAAATACGGCGGATTTGCTTTGCCTTATCGCGAAGGTCGTTGACCAGCATTTAGAACGGGCCTTTGAAGTGCTTATATTTATCGGCCATGGATTTTTCATCCGGCAGCGGCACGCCGTGATCTTTGCCCTTCACCAACGTAGCGACGCGGTTCACGACATCGGCGAGGTTCGGGTAATACAAATCCTCGAGGGCTTTTGCGGTTGGGCAGGGGGCTGCATGCATGCCGAGGCTGGCAACAGGCGCCTTGAGGCTTTGTGGTGCATGGGTTGCCACGATGCGGCATACCTCGGCGACAACGCCGTATTGCAACCAGCTTGTATCCGCGACGAGCAGGCGGCCTGTTTTGGCCACGCTGTTCAAAATCATTCTTTCATCGGGATGAGAGACGCAATGTAGATCGATGATTTCACACTCAATACCGGCTTTTTGCAGCAGATCGGCTGCGCGGCGCGCTTCCAGAACCATGATGGATGTTGCAACGATGGTGA
>DASTLS010000305.1:0-2433 GCA_035714725.1 Alphaproteobacteria bacterium
CTCGATGTCGAGCATGTCATTCAATCCGTCATTCGGCTTGTGGCGTCACGTGCCAAGCTCGGCAAGCTGCATCTGAATGTCCGTGTGCCGAAAGACCTGCCGGATCTGCGCGGCGAAGAACGCGCATTGAAACAGGTTTTGACCAATCTTTTGACCAATGCCATCAAGTTTACGCCGGAAGGCGGGGATGTGACGCTGAGCGCCAAGCTGGATGAATTCAAGCGGCTGTGCATTCGGGTGGAAGATACCGGCATCGGTATCTCGCCTGAAGATGTGCCGCTGGCGCTGGCACCGTTCGGCCAGATCGAAAGCGCGCTGAGCCGCAAAAATCAGGGTACCGGTTTAGGTTTGCCGCTTACGAAGGCGCTGGTCGAATTGCATGGCGGCGTGCTCGATCTGCAAAGCACCGTCGGCAAGGGCACAGCCGTAACGATTATGTTCCCGGCTGATCGCGTCGTTGCGAAAGCGATCTTGGGTTAAAGCTTTAGTGCTTCGTATATTCGCTGAGATATGTTGACGGTTTCAGTTTCACGCGACCGCCGTTCCGTTTGCAATAAATCCATTCTGGATGGCTGGTTGCTTCCAATCTTGCGCGAGCTAAAGCTAAACTGACTTTCGGCAAATCGGTGCAGAGCTTTGTGTGATCGGGATCAACTTCGCTGGCAAGCGGCAGAGCAATCTCACCTTTGTGTTTGGTGACTGAATCATTGTAAGCCGTGATCCCAACACAAATTGCAGCTGCCGCCGCTGCGGCTGAGCCAAAAAAAACTGCTATGCCACGTTTCGGCTTTGCTTTCGGGGTTTCCGAAGCCGCTTCATTGATTGGTGATGTATCAACAACCCTAAGGTGTGTCGGTTCTCTCTTTAATGCAGGTTCGGACATAGGGCCCTCAAATCGCGTTTCTAAGAATAAGCTTTGTTAGCGCTTTGGCGGCTTTTTGGGAACGGGGTTTTTCGGGCGATTAATTTCATGGTTAACGCCCAAAAGAAAACCGCCCGGAGGGGGATCCGGGCGGCTGAACTGATCAGGGTTCTTTAATTGTTATGCGGACTTACCGGGGGCCGGGCCACCGAGAGTGCGTTCTGCAAGGGTGAGGCCGCGTGTTGGGTTTTCTTTCGGTTGTGCGTTAGCATGATCGCGCGCAGCTTCCCGGGCGCGTCTTCCTAGGTTTTCGGCACTGGCTCGGCTAAGAGATCCATCCACAGGCCCAACGTCATTGCTGCCTTCTTTGCGGACATAATATCTCTCGTCAAATTTCGGCGTATCGGCCATCGTATGCTCCAAGTAAGGGCTTCGGTTAAATTCTGGACGGACTATAGCAAATAATTCGAGGAATTAATAGTTTCTCGTATATTATCATTATAATTCAATAAGTTAAAACCATCCCTTTTTCTTGAAATAGATCACCGGAATGATCGCCGTAACGATCATGACCGCCCAGGCCATGGGATAGCCCCAGGCCCAGTTATATTCCGGGATATCGTGGAAATTCATGCCCCAAAGACTGGCGAGGAATGTGGGCGGGGTAAAGGCCACCATGACGACTGACATGATCTTCAGAATATTGTTCTGCTCGACATTAATCTGGCCGAGCGTGGCGTCGAGCAGGAAGGATGTTTCCTGCGCCACGAACTGCGCGTGATCGGAGAGGGCTGCTGCATCGCCTTTCACCGCCTGAAGCTTTGCCATTTGGTCGGCATTGAGGCGCGGTGAAAGACGCGGAGCGAGGAAGCTAAGGAGGCGCGTCATGCCTTCGATGCTGCCACGGATTTTGTGAGTTACGCTGCCGGCATGGCCGACGCCGCCCAAGATATCTTGCATGCGTTTTTCTTTTTTGCCGGAACGTATCTTGAAGATTTGCTGCGAAAGATTTTCAACATCGCGCCCGAGCGTTTCGAGAATGTCGGCGATGCGATCGGTGATGGCATCGAGAAGCGTCAGAAGTCCGTCTTCCGAAGTGGCGAACAAATCCGACTGCTGCTTAATGCGGTTGGTGTATGTAGCGATCGAGCAGAGCTCCGAATAGCGTGTGGTGACGAGGCACTTGGGTGTCTGCGCAATCAACAAAACATCCAGAATGGGATTCGGTGTCTCGGCACCGGCAACGACATCGATCGTCATAAAGAGCGCATCGCCTTCGACATAAAAACGGCTGGAGGTCTCGATCTCTTGCATCTCAGCCATCGTTGGCAAGCTTGCGCCAATCAATTGGGAGATTGCGTCACGCTCGCCATCTTCCGGCTTGAACAAATCAACCCAGATTGTGTCGGAGGGCAAGGGCTGGCCCTTTGACCATTCGGTCGAAGCAACCTTGCCGTTTTTGCGCGTGTAGGCGGTGATCATTTCTTCGCCTCGCGAGCGCTTTGCAGCGTGTTGTTGAGAAGGCACGCGATTGTCATGGGGCCGACGCCGCCGGGCACAGGCGTAATGGC
>DASTLS010000306.1:0-11176 GCA_035714725.1 Alphaproteobacteria bacterium
CGCTGTTGATCAGCGCCATAATACCGGAGTTTTCCTGGCCTTCCGGATTATCGCCGTCGAAGCCGAGCAGGCTGTCGATTTCGTTCTGACTTAGAACGCGCTGCGTCTCGCCGCCTTCACCTTCAGGCGCGCCCGCGGCTCCGCCTTCGGGGTTCGGTTGTTCGGGGGGTGCTGCGGTATCATCCATGATGTACCTCCGTTATTGCACGAGCATTTCCTGGAACAACACGTCGCGTACGCGTACGGGCTGTGCCGCTTCCGTCACGCGCATCAACAGCTCTTCGCGCAGACGATACATGCCGGCTGATCCACGCAGATCTCCAATTCTTAGTTCGCGTAGATAGACCTGGAAATTATCAACAATGCGCGGCTTGATGGCATCCATCAGCGGCACATCCTTTTCATCGGCAAGCTCAAGGCTGATCTTCACCTTGAGGAAGTTCGGGTGCTTGCCTTCACCGCTTAAATTCACGAGCAGATCGCCGAGCGGGAAATAAACCGGGTGACCCTGCTGATCGCCCGAAGCTCCTGCAGCCGCAGCTGCCGTTTTTGCGGCATCGTCGCCGCCGCTCTTATGCAGGAAGAAGAAAGCTGCACCACCGCCGCCCAAAAGCACCACAAGGGCACCGGCAGCCATAATGATCATCATCTTCTTGCTTAGCTTTTTCTTGCCACCTTCGGCGGCTTCCCCGCCTTCGCCGCCCTCAGCGCCTTCCGCGGCGCCTTCGGCCTTGGCCTCGTCTTTAGCGTCTTCCTTTTTTTCTTTGTCGTCGGCCACGGGTAAGACTCCTTAAAGACGCGAAACGACCCTGTGCGCGCCTGCGCTTTAAGGGGCATTTTCCCTATCTAACGTCTTAACGAATGATGGTTAAAAAGTGATTAGAGGGCGAGATTCTTAATAAGAAAGTTAATCGGTCTCACGCGCGCTGTCATCTCCTTAATCGCCCGCAAAAGAATCGAAATATCAATCGTTTGCGACTCGGAATGGGAATCGGACGCGGGCAATTCCTGCCGCATGATGTGGGTTCAAATTGCCGAAAAACCCGCCGCTTGCCGACTCTGAATTATATATAACAGATTGAAATTTATAGTGTTTTTACGTTGGCACAGAGGATGCAAGGTCCTCCCCGGGAAAGGCGCATTCGGACCGCGCCCTAGGAGAAAGACAATGCAAACGCCAAGCCTCGTGCTTCTTTCAAACCAGCAGGTGCTCCAACGCGCCATGGACGTCGTCGCCAACAACGTGGCGAACGCGAGCACGACCGGCTACAAGCGCATCGGCATTGAGTTCGACACGCTTTTGCAGCGCTCCACGCCAAAACAATCCGTCAATTTTGTCGTCGACCGCGCGACTTATCGCGATACCGCCAACGGTTCGCTCGAAACCACCGGTAACCCGCTCGATCTCGCCATTCAGGGCGAGGGTTATTTCCAGGTTCAGACGCCATCCGGCAATCGCTACACCCGCGGCGGTTCTTTCCAGCTGAATAATCAGGGCGAAATCGTTACGGCCAGCGGCCAGAGAGTCCTCGACGATAACGGCCAAGCCATTGTCGTTCCCGATACCTCGACCCAGCTGAATATTTCCGGTGACGGTTTCGTGACCGCCCGTGTCGATAACGGCGCCAACCTCTCGCAGCTCGGCAAGATCGGCATCGTGAAGTTCGCCAACGAACAGCAGGTCATTCCTGAGGGCGGCGGTCTCTACAACACGACACAGGTTTCTGCGCCTGCCGAAGACAGCGCCATCATGCAGGGCACACTCGAGCAATCGAACGTCTCGCCGGTCATGGAAATGACGCAGATGATCCAAATTCAGCGCGCCTATGAGCAGGTTTCAAACCTGATCTCGCAAGAAAACACACGCCTCACCGGTGCAATGACCACACTTTCTAAAACAACCGTTTAAGGACAGGGAGAAGAACAATGAGAGCTTTAATGATCGGCGCGACGGGGATGGAAGCTCAACAGCTCAACGTCGAAGTCATCTCGAACAACATCGCCAACCTCTCGACCACGGGCTTCAAGCGTTCCCGCGCCGAGTTTCAGGATCTTCTCTATCAGAACATCCGCAGCGTCGGCTCGGCTTCATCCGATACCGGCACAATCTTGCCATCAGGCTTGCAAGTCGGCCTCGGCGTCAAGCCGGCTGCTACATATCGCATCGGCTTGCAGGGCAACCTCACCGTCACCAATAACCCGCTCGACGTCGCGATCAACGGCACCGGTTTCTTCCAGGTTCAGTTGCCTGACGGCACGACGGCTTATACCCGCGCCGGTTCCTTGCAGCTCAACCAGACCGGCCAGCTTGTGACGGCTGACGGTTATCAGATCATCCCGAGCATCACAGTGCCGACAACGGCGACTGCGATCACGATCAATGCCAGCGGTCAGGTGTTGGCGACGATCTCCGGCCAGACCAATCAGCAGACACTTGGCCAGCTGACGCTTGCCAGCTTCATCGATCCGGCCGGCTTGGATGCCATCGGCAATAACTTGCTGAAAGAAACACAGGCTTCGGGCTCGCCGATCACCGGCAATCCGCAGACCAACCAGTATGGCAGCCTCGTGCAGGGATCGCTGGAAACCTCCAACGTCGATATCGTTTCGGAAGTGACCAACCTGATCACGGCGCAGCGCGCTTACGAAATGAACTCGAAGGTCATCAACACGGCGGATCAGATGTTGAGCACCGCCAATCAGATGAAGTCGTAATATGAATAAAACGGTACGCTATCTTCTCACGCTTTGGATGACGCTCGGTGCGTGCCTTGGGGCACCGCCGTGCCTCGCGGATGGTCCCGTTACGCTGAAGGCGGAAACGGAATTGAACCGCGTCACCGTGCGGCTCAGCGACGTTTTCACCAATGTGCCGCAGGACATCGATCGCGAAATTGCCCAAGCGCCAGCGCCGGGCAAACAAGTCGTTTATGACGTCAATGTGCTGACGCGCCTGGCACAGAAATATCGTCTTGATTGGCAGGCACAAAGCTACGCCGACCATGTTACGATCAAGGAAGCCTGTGTTCGCATCACGGCTGACATGATCCGCGAGGCTATCATTCAGAAAGTGAAGGCTAGCAATATCGGGACGCAGAAAAACGCCGAGATCGATGTCGCGTTTGATGCCAAGAATTTAGAAGTCGATATTCCTGCCGACCAAAAAGCCGATTTCACGCTTAATAATTTTGATTACGATCAGATGAATAAAAGATTCCGCACCGATCTTGTGACGGCATCCGCCAGCGGCCCAGCCGCTTTTGTCGTCGGTGGTCGCATCACCATCAAGCGCAGCCTCCCGGTTCTTGCCCATCGCCTTGAAGGCGGCACGACCATCGGTGAAGCAGATATCGATTTCATACTGGTGCCGGAAGGTCGCATTAATGGCGCGGTTTTGACCGATGCGCGCGATGTTATCGGTCGCGAATTGCGCCGTGACACGGAAGGCGACGAAATTCTTCACGCTCAGGATGTCATGCAGCCGCGCCTTGTTAAGCGCGGCACGATGGTAACGATGAAAATCCAGACGCCGCTGATGCAGGTTACGGCTCAGGGTCGCGCGCTGCAGGATGGCGTCGTGGGTGATACCGTTCGCCTCATTAACACGCAAAGCAATCGTAACGTCGAAGGCATTGTAACCGGACCCGATACTGTGACGATCCATACGGCGATGAAATTCGCGGAGGCCCAATGAGCAAGATGAATGCACTGCGCTTTTTAATGCTGACAACAACGGTTTTAGCGCTCACCGCTTGCAACGCCTATGATCGCGTCTCCGAAATCGGCGACGCGCCAAAGCTTTCCAGCATTGAAGATCCGACCCATGCGCCCGGCTATACGCCGGTCAAAATGGCAATGCCGCCGCCATCGCTCCATGAAGCGCAACCGAACTCGCTGTGGCAGACGGGCGCTCGCGCCTTCTTCCGCGATCAACGCGCAAGTCGCGTCGGCGATATTCTCACGGTTGTCGTGACGATCAACGATCAGGCGCAGTTGCAGAACGAAACCAAGCGCTCACGCGACAATTCCGACAGCGCCAACCTGACCAACTTCTTCGGCTATGAAAGCCATCTGCATAACTGGCTGCCGCAGGCGGTTAATCCTTCAAGCCTCATCGATACCGGCAGTGCGCTCAGCAATGACGGTAAGGGCTCGATCCAGCGTCAGGAACAGATCGATTTGCGCATCGCGGCTGAGATCATTCAGGTGCTGCCGAACGGCAATCTCGTGCTTCAAGGCAAGCAGCAGGTCGGCGTCAATTTCGATATGCGCGAGCTGAAGATCAACGGCATCATTCGCCCGCAAGATATCGCGGCGGATAACACCATTACCTATGACCAAATCGCAGAAGCACGCATCGAATACGGTGGCAAGGGCAACAACCAGGACGTCCAGCAGCCGCGCTATGGCGATCAGCTTCTCGACATCATCATGCCGTTCTAAGTGTCGGTTTGAGTTTCCGGGTGTGCCGGTCTGACAGCTCTATTTATTGGGCGGTGAGACCGGCAGCACCGGCGGTTGGTCCGTCCGGTAGCGCTGGCTGAAATCCAGCACCATCTTTTTCAGAACATCGCCGACTGTCTTGCTGTGAAGCGATTGATCGCTCGCAGCCATCACACCTTTGCGCCAATAGACGACCGTCACGCTGCGCGGCGTATCGACCGGCGGTACGGCAACATTATTCTGGCTTTGGGCAGTGAGGGAAATATAGGAAGTGCAGTCGAGCGTCGAGTTGCTGATGCTCGCGATCTCCGGCACCAGCTCAATGCGCGCGACGCCCATCATCGGCGGCTTGGCGTCGGACACGGCAATGGCGGGAACGCTATTGTCGGTCAGGGCCTTCATAAGGATGGTGTTGAGTTCTTCGCGCACAAGGCCGCAAGCATCGGCGCTTTTCGGATTTTCGAAACGCGCGAACTGAACGACGACTTCCTTGACGTCGAACATGGCAGGGGCCGACCCTTGCGCAAAAACCGATGCCGGCAACAACGCGAGCGCCGTCGCCAAAACAACGAGGTGTTTTTTATTCGCGCTCATCGCGCTGCGTACGTTCCATGCGTTCATGGCGTTCCTGCGCTTCGATGCTGAGTGTTGCGACGGGGCGTGCTTCAAGACGCTTGATGCCGATAGGCTCGCCCGTCTCTTCGCAATAGCCGTATTCGCCGCGTTCGATGCGGTCGAGGGCTTCGTCGATCTTGCTGATCAATTTGCGCTGGCGGTCGCGGGCGCGAAGTTCGAGCGCAACTTCGGTTTCAACCGAAGCGCGGTCGGCGATATCGGGCTCCTGCAAGCCACCTTCATCCTGCAATTCATGCAGCATGACGTCCGACTCTTTCACGATGTCGGCTTTCCAGAGTTGCAGCTTATGCCGGAAGAACTCCAGCATCACCGGATTCATGTATTTTTCTTTTTCCGTCGGCTTGTAATTGGCCGGAACTGTAACCGTCGACATAAGTAACTCCCTTAAAGAAGCGCCCAATTATGCGGCGCCGGAGGATAGAAGAACCTGCCGGAGAAGGTCAATACAAGCCTGAAGCTGGCCTTTTTCAACGAATTCATCGGCTTTATGGGCCTGATCGATGTCGCCCGGGCCGCAAACAACCACATGGGTGCCGAGCTTTTGGAAGAATCCGGCCTCGGTTGCGAAGGACACGGCTTCGGTTTTCGGGTTGCCGGTGAGCTTGCCGAGCAGCTTTCCGCCGGGATTATCCGGTGTCGGAAGAAGAGGGGGGATGTTGAAGCAGGTGCAGGTCTTCATGCCGGCATGCGGCGCGAAAGCCGTGAAGCGCGATTTGAACGCAGCTTGCGCCTCGCTCTCAATTGCTTTCAGCATACCGTCATGATCGTCGCCGGGATGTGCGCGCGTCTGCCATGTGATTTCGAAATGTTCGGGAATGATGTTTTCTGCCGTACCGCCTGTGACGACTGCGAGATTGATCGTCGTGTGCGGCGGGTCGAAGCGCGACGGCGAAATCGGCTTTTTCTTTTTCTCGTCTAACGTGCGCATAAGGAGCGACATAAATTCGTTGCCGAGCTCGATGGCGCTCAGGCCTTTCGCGGGCTGACCGGAATGACCGGGAACGCCTGTGATATTTGTTGTGAAAGCCGCGACGCCTTTATGAGAGTCGATGATCTTGAGGCGCGTCGGCTCGCCGATCCAGACCCAGTTCGGCTTCACGTTCTTTTTACGCATAAACTCAGTGAGGTTTGCAGCACCGGACATATCCGCTTCTTCATCATGCGTGAAAGCAAGATGCACAGGCGCCGAAAGTTTCGCTTTCGCCAGTTCTGGTACGATTGAAAGCACGCAGGCGATGAAAGCTTTCATGTCGCAGCTGCCGCGACCGTAAAGCTTGCCGTCGCGTTCTGTCAGTTTGAACGGATCGCTGCTCCAATTCTGGCCATCGACCGGCACAACGTCGCTATGGCCGGCGAGCACGATGCCGGGTTTGTCTTCAGGGCCGATGGTGGCCCAGAGGCAGGCTTTGCCTTCGCCACCCGCAATGATCTCGCTTTTGACGCCGAAGCCGTTCAGATAGTCGCGGATGAAATCGATGCAAGCGCGGTTCGGCTTCGACGATGTGGTGTCGAAATTAACCAGTTTTGTAAGCAGTTCTACAGCGTTCATGCAGTGATATTTACACCAAAATAGTTTCATTACATAGTCTCGAAATAATTACTCAAGCCTTTAATTGTGGGGATATTTTAATGCGGCCATTTAATGAAACGCCCGAATTTTGTTCGGTCATAGACGAGATTTTCCGTGGACATGTTTCTGGCGGTGCCATGGGCAATGTCATCAATGGAGCTGATCTGGATCGCCGAGAAGAAATGGCCTATCTCGCTGGAAACTATGCATATGAAGCTACTGGCGGAAATGTTGCGCCGGCCCTTTTGGCTATGGTGCTGAATGCGACTTTAGGTGGTGCTAAAGAGAGCGTGTTTAATTCACTAACAAAGCATGGTCTTAAACAGGAAGATATCGATGCTGTCTTTTTGAAAGACGGTGAACAAACCGATTTCAGGGCTTTGTGGAATCCGGAAATTGGATCTGCGTTAGCCGAAAATTTTGTGAGTATGAGCGAAACTGCACGCGTAGCCGTGTTGGCGCATACGATGGAGGTTCTGGATTTGGTTGGTGATGAGTACGATCCTGCACCATCACATGTTCGCGCGGGTGTCGGTCAAACAGCCAAATCCCTATTGGCTATCGCCAAGCCGGAGCGTGTGCCCTTAGCGGATCAGCTTCAGCAAAAATTGTTGGATATGCGTTTGTAAAAATTTACGTTGCAGCCTGCGTCACGGCGCGTTGTACGCTATCGATCGTGAAGAGCATAAGATAGCCGTTTTCGAGGCTGGCGAAAAGGCAGTCGCCCTCTTTATTCCACGCCAATCCGGTGACAGCGGCGCCTTTTTCCTGCACCGGCGGGTGAATAAGCACTTCCATGCGGCCATCGAGCGGTGCCATCACAATCATGCCGTCATTATATCCGGCAGCCACCAACTCATCTTTGGGATGAGCCGAGACAGATGTAATGAGGCGCGCATCGACGCCGCCGATGCAAAGCGGCGTTTTGCCCCATGGGCCGCCGCCGAAAAACGGCCAGCAGATGATCTGCTCAGCGCCCGACGTCGCCAGATATTTGCCCTTCGCCGTAAACGACATGGAATGAATTTTGGAGGCATAGCCCTGCATCCGCATTTCGTTCATGTCTGTCATGCGCCAGCCATGCAGCGCGTTTTCCTGAAGTGACGTCAGGAGAATTTTACCATCCGGATGCCAGACGGTGCCGAGGTGCGAGCCTTTCCATTCCAGCTTCACCGGCACGGCGTCCTTCGCATTCGTCCACCAGAGGCTCACGCCATTATAGTGGCTGGCCGCGAGGCGCTTGCCGTTCGGACTGAAAGCCAATCCGCCGATGCTGCTGGGATGCGTCAGCGCTGCACCATGCGCTTCGCCTTTGGCATTCAGCATCTGTACATTCTTGCCGAACGAATAGGCGCGGAGATTGCCGTCTGTTGAGGATGCGACGTTATCGACCCACTGATTTTTGTGATGTGCCAGTTCAATGGGTGTATCGGCAGCAGGATCGATCGAAAAAACTTTGCCGTCATCGCCGCCGGAAAGGAAATGCGTTTCAACCGCATCCGGCTGCAGCGAGAGCGAGATGCCCTGATGCAGTTTCACTTCTTTCGGGTAATCAGTGTCGTCATGCGCCGCGAGCAAACGCAGCGAGCCGTCACCCATCGATGCCGCAACCCACGTTCCCGCGCGGTTGGAAACAAGCGACGTGATCGGGAGCTTCAAATCCCACTGGCGATGAATGGCGGATACGGCTGGCATTATTTAGATGTTGGCCAATAAATGCGAGTTAAAGGTAGCAAAAGACGGCTTGCCGTATCGAGTTTTTCATAATGCTCCATGATTGCTTCTACAAAATCGTCAATATTCATAAGTGTAATGGGGTTTGAAGCGCGTTCTGCTTCATAATACGCTTCTTTAGAAAAACCACCTGTGCTGACATACAGCCCTTTATCTTCTACATGTCGAACAACACTTAAGAAGCTGCGAATATCTGGGGCGCCCATTTGGCCTCTGCGATGTTTTACCTCAACCTTAATGCGAGGTCGCTCAAGGCCAAATCCATCGGGCGAGGCCATAATATCTTTGCCACGATCTGGTCCAATAGAAGAAACACGTGTTTTGTAGCCCATGGCTCGCAACAAGCCCGCCACAAGATCTTGCATGTCTTCCCAATCAATTTGACTAATACGATCTTTAATGAGCTCCTTCGCACGTTCTTGCATGTCAAGAAACGGTTCTTGCTCAGCAACTACATTTTCTTCTGAAACCACTTGAGAGATTTTGGGTGATTTTCCGTGAAGGAGTGTAAGAATTTCTTCTGCATTTTCAGAGGCGACTTGAAACAGAGTTTGAATCGCGCCCAAAGAATATTTTGTTGCGGAAGAAAGCTTGTCGCGTTCGACTGTTCCCTTCCATGAAACTTTTCTGATGTTGGAATATTCACCATCTAAAATGGATGAGTTGTATTCAGCGGCGGATGCAATTTCTCCTACTATATAAATTCGGTTCGCACTGTCATAAGTGATGACGTGGTCACTAATTTTTATTTCATGCATGAAGCGATATATTTGGCTAGATGCAACGTGATTAGATTGTCGAGAGTTCTCAGGAAAAGTTGAACAAATATGTTTAAAAAATTCTTCGCGATTTTTTAAATGCACCATGTTCCCAGCATCGGACCAGCCGATGGCAACAATATTTTTTTCTTTGAAGTCGTCGAAATAAACGCCTTTTCTTCCTGCTCGAATAAGCCACATCGGTTTTGACATGAAGAACTCCCTAACTATATCGCACACGCCTTGAAGCCGTCGCGCAGCGCTTTTTCATCCAGCTTGCGACCGATAAAGACAAGGCGGCTTTGACGCTTGGCGTTGTCTTTCCAAGGCGACAAGTTGCTGCCTTCCATCATCATATGAACGCCCTGAATAGCGAGGCGCTGGTTGCTGCCCGCGATATCGAGGATGCCTTTATAACGCAGCAAATCCGGTCCTTTTTCGGCGCGGAGCGTACCCATCCAATCTTCGAATTTGCCGAGGTCGAGCGGCTTCTCAATGATCAGAGAAACGCTGCCGATGGTGCTGTCATGCACATGATCGTGATGTTCGTGATCATGATCATGGTGGTGATGATGATCGGGATTGTCGCAATGCTCGTCATGGCAGTCATGATCGTGATCATGCCCATGATGATCATGTCCATGGTGGTGATCGTGATGATGATCATCCTTGCCGCCGAGGAAGTCTGGCTCGTGCTTCAAGATTTCATTCAGATCGAAACTGCCGAGACCGAGAATTTTATCGAGCGGCACCTGACAACGCTGCGTGTGAATGATTTTTGCGAACGCATTGATGTGGCGGATGGCGTGCTCGACTTTCGCGAGTTCTTCCTTGCTCACAAGGTCAGTCTTGTTGAGGAGAATGATATCGGCGAATGCGATCTGTTCTTCCGCTTCGTTTGAATCCTTGAGGCGCTGCGGCAGGTGCTTGGCATCGACAACAGTGATGATGCTGTCGAGTTTCGATTTCGCGGCGACATCCTGATCGACGAAGAAAGTCTGCGCGACAGGGCCGGGGTCGGCAAGGCCGGTTGTCTCGATCAAAATGCCGTCGAAATTCTGCGCGCGTTTCATAAGACCGGAGATGACGCGGATCAGATCGCCGCGCACGGTGCAGCAGATACAACCGTTGTTCATCTCGAAAATTTCTTCATCGGCGCCGACGACCAGCTCGTTATCGATTCCGACTTCGCCGAACTCGTTCACGATCACGGCGTATTTTTTGCCGTGGGGTTCCGACAAAATGCGGTTGAGCAGGGTGGTCTTGCCCGCACCCAGATAGCCGGTCAAAACGGTGACTGGAATTTGGCTCATAGTGTTTCTCCTCGAGATCGACGTCGTTTGAATGCCTGAGACATATTGGAATATCAACCACTTGTTTCAAGGTCAGGGTTAACGGTTGGCATATTGTTTGGCGGCGTGAACGGGTTTATGATTGGCGCGCAAGGTCAAGTGGAGCTTCCCTATGCAAAACACGCAAAACGCCTGGACCGTTACGGAGCCTGAAATCATGGAAATGCCGCGTCTTCTCGACGGCGACACTGCCACTGAGCTGGAACAGGATTTGCGCCTCTGCATCAAGAGTGGTGCGCGCGAGCTTATCCTTGATTGCGCCCAGACCGAAAATTTAACGAGCGCAGGTTTGCGCTCGATCATGGCCCTCGTTGCCGAGATGCGAAACGTGCAGGGCAAACTCGCCGTCTGCAATTTGCAAGGCCAGCCACGCGCGATTTTCAAAGCCTGCGGTTATGACGAAACCATCCCAACCTTCGCGACGCAGAATGAAGCTGTCGCGCGCCTCGCGGCCTAAGTTTTACCCGCTCGCGGCCATCCATGAGCAACCTCAACCAAACGCCGCTTACCATCCTCGAAGAGTTTATGCTGCTCGCCCTCAACGATGAGGCAGGGCAGTTTTATTCGTTGCCGCGCAGTTCGCTCGATTACGTTACCGCCGGCGCCGTGCTGATGGATCTCAGCCTGCGCCGTCGTGTCGATAACGATCTGCGCGATGTGTTTATTGTCGACAGCAAACCGAC
>DASTLS010000307.1:0-5061 GCA_035714725.1 Alphaproteobacteria bacterium
CGTCGCGCGCACCGGCGCTCATGGCGATGCGCTGATGGCATCCAGCATTCTGCCGTGGTTGAAAGAACAGGGATGGAGCGTGAGTTTCATCAGCAAGCGTCCGGGCATCGAGACACTACTGCACGATCCGCACATAGGTGAATTGATCTGGCTCGCCGATGGGCAATGCAGCGATGAAGAGATGCAATATTACTGGCGCGCATGGGAAAAACGCTTCGACCGTTTCATCAACCTGACTTACTCAGTCGAGGGCGAGTTGCTGAAACAGCCAGGGCGACCCGATTACGCGTGGAGCCCCGATCAGCGCCGCGCGTTGTGTGATCGGAGCTATTTGGAATACACACACAAGCTTGCGCAAGTGCCGGGCCCGCACCGCGTTTGCTTTTATCCGAGCGAAGATGAGAAGGCGTGGGCTCTGCGGTTTGCGGAAGAGACAGGACCATTTGTGCTTTGGTGCTTGCGCGGAAGTGCGGTGCATAAATGGTGGCCGTACAATGCACAGGCGATTTGCCAGCTGCTCGCGCGCAGCGACGCGAAGATTGTGCTGAGCGGTGATGTCGATAGCGCCGATATGGCGGATGAAATCAAAAAAGCCGCGCGTGACTATTGCGGCAGTGATGATCGAATTATCTCGCTCGTGGGCCAGCGCTCGATACGGGAGATGATGGCGCTCGCGCATCATGCATCGGTTGTTGTGGGACCTGAAACCGGCATTTTGAATGCGGTTTCGCTGCAGCCAGTGCAAAAAGTACTGCTGCTCTCGCATTCATCGGCAAAAAATCTGAGTGATGATTGGATTGAAGTGACGGCGCTTGCCCCGAGTTCACCTTGCTACCCATGCCACCGTTTGCATTACAGCCACGAATGGTGCCCGCAGGATGAAACAACGGGCGCAGCCGCTTGCGCCGCGAGCATCACGGCATCTCAGGTCGTGAATGCCGTTACAGAAGCTTTGCAAAAACAATCCGCGCTGCCCTGGTGGGCGCGCGCCACGAATTTATTCGCCGCTTAACTTCGGGAAATCACATGACCGCTTTCAAACTCACGGTGCCGCCGAGCGTCGAGCCTGTTCTGCTGGCCGATGCCAAAACTCAGGCACGCATCGATACAACTGCCGATGATGCTTTTATCACGGACCTGATAACAGCCGCGCGCCAATGGGCCGAGCAATATACCGGCCGCGCGTTTATCACGCAGACCTGGCAATATTGGCTCGATCTGTGGCCGGCTGCGACGGAATTGTGGTGGGATGGCGTGAGGGAAGGCCCGGTCAGCGGGCTTGAGCAGATCAGCTATCTCTCGTTGCCGCGAGCGCCGTTGCAAAGCGTGAACAGCGTACAGTATTTCGATAACACCGATGCCGCCACCGTTTGGCCGTCATCCAATTATTTCGTCGATACTATTCGCGAGCCGGGGCGCTTGGCTCTGCGGTCAGGCGCCACATGGCCGGTGCCTTCGCGCCTCACCAACGGCATCATGGTTGAGTATATCGCCGGTTACGGCAATGACGGCACAGCTGTGCCCGAAGTTATCAAAACTGCCATCCGCCAGCTGGTATCTCACTGGTACGAGCATCGCGGCGAGGCTGCCACGGCAGTGACAACGCGCGGTGCGGCGATGCCCGCGCTTTATTCGATCAATGTGCCGCTGGTTATTCAGGCGCTGCTCAATCCCTATCGCATTCGCAATTCGGGCATCTGATATGCGCATCGGCGAACTTCGAAAGCAGGTCATCATCCAGCAGGAAGCGCAGACGCCCGATGGCGCCGGAGGATATAGCCTCAGCTGGACCAACGTCGCGACGGTATGGGCGGAGATTACGCCCGCAAGCGGGCGCGAGGTTTATACCGCGCAGCATCTCGAAGGGCATGTCACGCATCATATTTATATGCGTTATCGCAGCGATATCGCGGTGACAACGGACATGCGCGTTCTTTATGGCGCGCGCAGCTTCAACATCCGCTCTGTGATGAATTACGACGAGCGCAACCAGCGGCTCGAGTTGCTGGTGGAAGAAGGAGTTGCGGTATGACCGACGCTCTTTTCTCAGTGCAAGAAGCGGTTTTATCGGCACTTACCGCAAGCAGCGAAGTGCAAAGCGTGCTTGGCTCGCCCGCGCGCGTGTATGACCATGTGCCTGTCGGCGCCGTGTTTCCTTACGCTGTCTTCGGTCCTCTCCATATCGCGCCTTATGATACCAAAACCGAAATCGGTTTCGAGCAGATCGTGACGCTGAATATCTGGTCGCGCTATCGCGGTGCCAAGGAAGTGAAGGATATCTTTCAGGCGATCTATGACACGCTGCATCGCGCCACGCTTTCGGTTGCAGGTGAAGTGTTTCTGTCGTGCGAATTTCACAGCGCCGATATCATGCCTGATAGCGACGGCCTGACCTATCAGGGCGAAGTGCGCTACGCGATTATCACTCAAACTACCTGAGGCTTCATGAAACGCACCAATTTCGCGAAGATCGATGCCGCTTTTGCACGCTCGACCCAGCGGCAATTTGCCGAGTTAAATCAGGCGTTGCGCCATCTGCGCGATAATCAGTCGGGCTTGCGGCGTGGGCTACGGGTGCCAATACCGCGTGGCGGCAGCCGCTATATTAAAGGCTCGCGGACAGCGCCATCGGCTTTGGAGCGCGCGGCGATTAATAGCGCCGGCCGGTTTATCTCGAGCGGGTTTTTGTCGTCGGTCGGACTTGGCTCCGGCAGTTTTTATGACAGCACGATGCAGATTTTCTCTTCCAACAATTCATTGCTGCAACTGGCGCAGAGGATCATGTAATGGCGTTCGATGAAATTGAATTGCCTCTGCGCGTCGGCTTCGGCTCCGGCGGCGGGCCGGCTTTCTCGACCGAAGTGGTCGTGATCGATAGCGGCTATGAGCGCCGTAACCAGAATTGGAGCCAGGCGCGACGCGTCTTCGATGCGCGCACAGGGGTGCGCTCGGCATCGGATGTCGCCACGATGTTGAATTTCTTTCATGCCCGCGCCGGTCGCGCGCGGGGCTTTCGGCTTAAAGACTGGAGCGATTACTCGACTGCGAGTGACGGCACATCCGCACCTGTCTGGAGCGATCAAACCATCGGCACCGGTGACGGTACGACATTGATTTTCCAGCTCTATAAAAACTACACCAGCGGCACAACGACGCATCAGCGCATTCTCGCAAAGCCCGTCTCAGGTAGCGTCGCGGTCGGTGTCAATAATGTGCAGAAAACAAGCGGCTGGAGCGTGGATAACACAACAGGATTGGTGACGTTCGCGTCAGCTCCGCCGGCAGGGCAAACAGTGACGGCGGGTTGTAGTTTCGATGTGCCGGTGCGCTTTGATACCGATCAGCTCGCGCTTACCACCGAGAATTATGCGATGTACAAAACCGATATCCCTATCGTCGAGGTGCGCGTTTAGTTACTGAAGGCGCACACCCGGCGCAAAGACAGACGTACGCTGCGCAGGTATCATCAGCACCGGCGGTGCATGATCGATGGGCTCGTCTTTCAGCCTTTCAACGCTGGCGCGCGGCACCGGCAGCCAAAGCCCGTTGTTGTCTTCCTTGAATCTTTCGTCATGGAAGATGACAAGGCTGCCATCGGTATATTTCGCCAGCCCTTCGAGCGTGAAGGAATTGTCGAGCATGTAATGCCCGACAGGCAATGAGTTGTGAAAGACTTTGGCCTCGGTTTCTGCGACCTCGTCATGAGGATATTCATCGTTGAGCCCCTGATAGACGTCAAAGATGCGAGGAATTTTTTCGAAATTCAGCGCAAAACCGCGACCGCCCCGCCATGAGTAAGGGTTGAGATGAAACTGGTCGGCGGCATCGTCGAGCGTCACGCCTTTATCGCGGACAATCACCCCGCCGTTATAGGTGTGAATGAGAATTTGTTTGGGAACAGTGGCGTCAAGAAATAGGACGTCGTGACGCGATACATTTTCGAGTGATTTGATCATGTGCACCTGCCGATACGCATTTTATCCGGGCGGGCAATGTGCGGAGATAAAGATGCCGTGTGCTTTACAGCTTTCTTATGTGATTTAGTTTCATGAAATCAGTTTCACCGGCATTGCAAGCGCATCTGAACGGCGAGTTGACGACGCTTGCCTATCTCGTAAAGCTCACGCGCGAGGATGGCGTGGTGAAGGGCTTCACGACATGCGATCAGAATCTTGTACTTGGCGGCGTGACTTACAAAGCCGATGGCGCGATCACGCCGAGCGCAATTGAAAGCTCGTCCGGCCTCGCCACAGATAATCTTGAAGTCACTGGAATTTTAAATAGTGCCGATATCACCGACGCCGATATCGAAGCAGGTCTCTATGATTATGCGCACATCGATGTGTATGCCTGCAATTGGGCGGATCTGACGCAGGGCTCGGTGCAATTGCGCCGTGGCTGGCTCGGGCAAGTGGAGTGCGCGGGCTCACATTATGTCGCTGAGCTGCGCGGTCTTCACGATCTGCTGCAGCGGCCCATCGGCGAATATTATACGCCGGAATGCCGGTATGATTTGGGTGACAGCCGCTGCACGATCAATCTGGCATCGATCACTGTCACCGGCAGCGTGACAAGCGTCACCGACAATACGAGCTTTACAGATACCTCGCGCAGCGAGGCTACCGGTACATTCAATTACGGCAAGCTGACATGGACATCGGGTGCCAATAACGGCCTCTCGATGGAGGTGAAGGGGTGGGATGCTTCGCTTCAGGCATTCACGCTCTGGCTGCCGATGCCCTATGCCATTCAGATCCACGACACGTATTCGGTTTATCCCGGTTGCGACAAGCGCTTCACGACATGCCAGAGCACTTTCAATAACGCCGTGAATTTCGGCGGCTTCCCCTATGTGCCCGGCGTCGGCAACATTTTGCAATATCCGGATGCGCATTAATGCATGACGCGCAAATTGAAAAAGCGATCACGGCGGCGCGTTCGTGCCTCGGCACGCCGTTCCATCATCAGGGTCGCGCGCCGGGTGTTGGGCTCGATTGCATCGGGCTTCTTGTGCATGCGCTTGGTGCGGCGGGTATGGCGGTGTGTGATCAGGCGGATTAC
>DASTLS010000308.1:0-2492 GCA_035714725.1 Alphaproteobacteria bacterium
GGGAAAGTGGGAAGGGAGTGTGGCGAGAGACAATGCCAACCATATCGGCCCAGTTTTCGACCGAGGCCCGCGTTATCTCACGGGCGGCATAAAATAAGGACGTCGGGTAAATGAAGCTCAAGCCATACCTTGTCGTCAGAATCGGGACGACAAGCGTACGTCATAAAAATGATTCGAGGAGCCAGTTATCTCGCAATGCAGCAAAGCTGCAAACTTAGTAAACGCGCGGTTTCGGCGGAATAACCTTCACATCGTCCGACAGCGTGAACATATGGACCGGGCGGTCACCCATGGTGGTTTCGCCCTTATCGTTCACCCAGACGGTGGAATGTTTCATCCAGTTCTGATCGTCGCGAGCCGAGAAATCTTCGCGGGCATGGGCGCCACGGGATTCCTTGCGGTTCGCGGCGCAATCGACGGTCGCGATAGCTTGCGACATAAGATTGTCGAGCTCGAGCGTTTCCACAAGATCGGAGTTCCAGACAAGCGAGCGGTCGCTGACGCCGATTTCCGGACGTTTGGCCCAAACGGCGCGCATGCGCTTCTGGCCTTCGCTAAGAGACTGAGCGGTACGGAACACAGCGCAATCGCTTTGCATAACCTTCTGCATTTCAAGGCGCAGGTGGGCGGTCGGTAAGCTGCCCTTGGCGTTGCGGAACTTATCGAGACGGGCGATAGCAAAATCACCGGCGTCTTTCGCAAAGTCTTTCTGTTTGCTCTCGGGCTTGACGATTTCGCGTGCGCGGATAGCAGCGGCGCGACCGAAGACAACGAGATCGAGGAGAGAGTTGGAGCCAAGGCGGTTCGCGCCATGAACAGAGACGCAGGCGGCTTCGCCCACGGCCATCAGGCCCGGCACCACGGCATCGGGATTATCCTTAGTCGGATTGATAACTTCGCCATGACGGTTGGTTGGAATGCCGCCCATATTGTAATGGACTGTCGGCAAGATGGGGATTGGCTGTTTCGTGACATCGACGCCCGCAAATACACGCGCGGTCTCGGAGATGCCCGGCAAACGTTCATGCAAAATCTTCGGATCGAGATGCTCGAGATGCAGATGGATGTGGTCTTTCAGCGGACCGCAGCCACGGCCTTCGCGGATTTCGATTGTCATTGAACGGCTGACAACGTCGCGGCTGGCGAGATCTTTTGCATGGGGGGCATATCGCTCCATGAAGCGTTCGCCGTTCGCGTTCGTCAGATATCCACCTTCGCCGCGTGCGCCTTCAGTGATGAGGCAGCCTGCGCCGTAAACGCCGGTCGGATGGAATTGTACGAATTCCATATCCTGAAGCGGCAGACCCGCACGAAGCGCCATGGCATTGCCGTCGCCGGTGCAGGTGTGGGCGGAGGTGCATGAGAAGTAAGCGCGGCCATAGCCGCCGGTCGCCAGCACAACAAGTTGCGCGCGGAAACGGTGGATCGTGCCGTCATCGAGGTTCCAGGCGACAACACCACGGCAGACGCCGTTTTCCATGATGAGGTCGATGGCGAAGTATTCGATAAAGAATTCAGCCGAATGTTTCAGCGACTGCTGATAAAGCGTGTGCAAAATCGCGTGGCCGGTACGGTCAGCTGCGGCACAAGTGCGCTGTGCGATGCCTTCGCCGAAGCGGGTCGTCATACCGCCGAAGGGGCGCTGATAAATCTTGCCGGCTGCAGTGCGGCTGAAGGGCACGCCGTAGTGCTCGAGCTCGACGATGGCCGGAATGGCTTCGCTGCACATATATTCGATAGCGTCCTGGTCGCCGAGCCAATCGGAGCCTTTGACGGTGTCATACATATGCCAGCGCCAGTCGTCTTCGCCCATGTTGCCGAGGGCTGCGGAGATGCCACCTTGGGCCGCAACCGTGTGGCTGCGGGTCGGGAAGACCTTGGTGATGCAAGCAGTCTTGAGGCCTTTTTCGGCCATGCCGAAAGTCGCGCGGAGACCGGCACCGCCGGCGCCGACAACGATCACATCATAGGTATGATCGATAAATTCGTAGGTCTTTGACATTTAAACTCCGAACAAAACTTTGACAGTCGCGAGAATGCCGAGCACGGCGAGCGTGACGGCGGCGAATTTCACAAAAATGAGGCTGAACAACTTGGTGCATTCGCAATGCACGTAATCCTCGATCACAACCTGCAGACCGCTCGCGCCGTGATGGAGGCCGACGCCGAGGAACAGGATGACGAATGTTGCGGAGAAGGGCGAGCGCAGCCAGTGAACGGCGCTGTCATATGTGCCGAACACGACATTTGCGAAAAAGCCGTTGAGAACGATGAAGCAGAGTGGAATGAGCGCAATTGCCGTCAGGCGCTGCAGCCACCAGTGGTGCGTGGCGGCGACGCCAGCGGCGCCAAGCGCACGCACGCGGCCAAGTTCAGAGCGCAGGGATTGTTTTTCTTTTTTCATCCGAAATACCCATTAACTTTGAGCCAGCATGAAGCCGTAGCAAACAATGCGATGAGCAGTGCGATATAGCCGGACGTGTAAACAGCCT
>DASTLS010000309.1:0-6578 GCA_035714725.1 Alphaproteobacteria bacterium
CGCGCCACAATTGCGGATGCGGAGCCGAGCGACCGGTCTTGCCTTCTTCATCCATCAAATTCTCGAGGATTTCTTCGCGGGCCGCTTCGTTTTCGCAGTTGCTGTGCAGCGCGCTGACGAAACGCGGAAACGCTTCGACGAACGGCTTATACTGTACGGCGTATTCTTGCAGCTGCGGTTGCGTCAACTTGCCTTCGGTCCAGGCCTGATAGAAGGGATGCGAAAGCAGGTGATATTCGCGGATAGCGTCTTTGATCTGCTGCGAGAAAGTCATGAGTGTCTCCCTTCGGTTGAATTAAGCGGCTTTGGACAAAATCGGCTTCGTGACTTCCATCAAACCTTTCACGGCGTTGACGGAGGCATCGAACATCGCCTTTTCTTCGGCGTTCAATTGATACTCGACGATCTTCTCGACGCCGTTCGCGCCAATGACGCACGGTACGCCGACGTAGAGATCTTTCAGGCCGTACTCGCCGTTGAGGGCTGCGGCGCAAGGCAGGATGCGCTTCTTGTCCTTGAGATAGCTTTCCGCCATCTGAATGGCCGAAGCTGCCGGTGCATAGAATGCCGAGCCGGTCTTGAGCAGCTTGACGATTTCGGCGCCGCCATCGCGTGTGCGCTGAACGATGCTGTCGAGACGTTCTTTTGTCGTCCAACCCATTTTGATGAGGTCGGGCAGGGGCACGCCGCCAACGGATGAGTAGCGAACCATCGGCACCATCGTGTCACCGTGACCACCAAGAACGCAGCCATAGACGTCTTCGACCGATACATTGAATTCCATAGCTAAGAAGGTGCGGAAGCGCGAGCTGTCCAGAACGCCAGCCATGCCGACAACTTTGCTCGGCTTGAAACCCGTCACTTGCTGCATCACCCAGACCATAACGTCGAGCGGGTTAGTGATGACGATGACGAATGCGTTCGGCGCATACTTCTTGATGCCTTCGCCGGCAGTCTTCACAATGCTGGTGTTGATGCCGATCAGATCGTCGCGGCTCATGCCTGGCTTGCGTGGCACGCCTGCGGTGACGATGACGACGTCGGCGTCTTTGATGAGGCTGTAATCGGTGCCGCCGGAAAGCTTGCTGTCGAAGCCTTCAACCGGGCTGGTCTGGAAGAGGTCGAGCGCCTTGCCGTCAGGGATGCCTTCGGCCACGTCGATCAGAACGACATCGCCCAATTCCTTTTGTCCCGCTAGAAGCGCCAGCGTGCCGCCGATTTGTCCTGCGCCAACGAGTGCGATTTTCTTGCGAGCCATTAGGAATCTCCTGCTAGGGTGTTGATCAAGCTTGCTTAAACCCGATCAGGCGCTAAAGCAAGAGTGTGGGGCGATTACTTTTTCTGCTTCTGCATGACATAGTTCAACTTATTCACAGCCATACGCTGCAAATCAGCCTGGCTAGAATTGGCCGGCGCCTGAAATATGGCCTCTGTGCCGGTTTCGGCATCGACAGCCGTAACCCGCACGATTGCGCCTACTTGGGTGTATTCTATAAAGACTTCGCCGGGCACGGTGACTCCTGTTTGCAACAGGGAGACTACTGAAATCGCGACATTAGTCCAACCTCTTGAACGCCGTGCCCAACTCCGCTAAGACCCTCGTTTCGATTAAGGAAAAGCCGCTAAATGACTGACAATGTTTTGAAGACAGATGCGATTATTGTGGGCGCGGGTCCTGTGGGCCTTTTCGCCGTGTTCGAGCTTGGCCTCAATGACGTGAAGTGCCATCTCGTCGATATTCTCGATCGTCCGGGCGGCCAATGCGCCGAGCTTTATCCGGAAAAGCCGATTTATGACATTCCCGCCGTGCCGGTGTGCACAGGCGCCGAACTCACCGAACGTCTGCTTGAGCAGATCAAGCCGTTCCATCCCGTATTCCATTTCGGTCAGATGGCCGAGAGCCTTGCCAAGACGCCGGAAGGCAAATGGCGCCTGACGACAGACCGCGGCACCATCCTTGAAGCGCCGGTGGTTATCATCGCAGCCGGTGGCGGCAGCTTCGTTCCGAAGCGCCCGCCGATCAAAGGCATCGAAGAATATGAAGGCAAGAGCGTGTTCTATTCCGTCCGCAAGATGGAACAGTTCCGCGACAAGAACATCATCATCGCCGGCGGCGGCGACAGCGCCCTCGATTGGACCATCAATCTCCAGCCGATCGCAAAGCGCGTGACGCTTATCCATCGTCGCGACGAATTCCGCGCAGCTCCGGACAGCGTCCTCAAGATGCGCTCGCTGGTCGCAGAAGGCGCCATGGACCTCAAGATCGGTAATCTCTCGTCATTGAATGGCGAGCAGGGCGTAATCCGCAGCGTTATGCTGCAGGACGATGCGAAGCACACGCATGAACTGCCGTGCGATAATCTGCTCGCGTTCTACGGCCTGACAATGAAGCTGGGTCCCGTTGCTAACTTTGGCATCAACCTGCACGAGAACCTGATCCCGGTCGATACGTCCACCTACGAGACAAATGTGCCGACGATCTTCGCGATTGGCGACATCAACACATATCCGGGCAAGATGAAGCTCATCCTCTCCGGTTTCCATGAAGGCGCCCTCTGCGCGAAGAAGGTCTTCACCTACATCCATCCGGATCGCCGTTATCGTTTCCAATACACGACTTCGAGCAGCGATCTGCAAGGCAAGCTCGGCGTTACGGACGCCGCCTGATTTCAACCACAAGAGAAGAGTTTAAGTGATGCGCGTATTACTGACCGATATGGAAGGCAAAGTTCACGAATTGATGGCCACTGAAGAGTGGAGCGTCATGGAAATCATCCGCGAAGGTGGCATCCCCATTCTCGCGCAATGCGGCGGCTCATGCGCTTGCGCAACCTGCCACGTTTATGTCGATCCGGAGTGGAAAGCGAAGCTGCCGGAACCGAACGAAGAAGAAATCGGCATGCTCGACGGCGCATTCGATGTGAATGAGAACTCACGCCTCGCCTGCCAGATCATCTTCAATACCAACCTGGACGGGTTGAAAGTGACGCTCGCCCCGGGCTCGATCTGAGCCAATCCGAGTCGTTTGAAATAATATTTCAAGAAATCGTCGCTGCAGCGCAACATTCGTGCGCTTTCCGTATGGCCACACCTAAAAACTCGACATAGCCTTTCGGGTTACCGCGACCATTCCGTCGTGCGTATTTTTTGCGAGGTATCCGATGAGCGATATATGGCAAGACAGAGAAAGAGGCGAAGAGCTTAATTTTTCCAATCAACAAGCAAGAGGATTCAAAATTCACGCTCATCAGGCGGAATTAATGACGCCTTGGATGACTACGCAGCTTGGTCATGTAGGAACTTTCGATGAAGTGCGGCATGATTTTGTGTCCACTCATCATGCCAGCGTTTCAGCTTTTCAAGAGCGTCTGATTGCCGATGTTGCCATGGAGCGTGGAGCCGCAGCTTGGCAAGTGGAAGGTATTCGCCGGGAAGTCAAAGCGGAGTGGGATCGTGTCGAGCCGACGGCGATAGCCATGGTTGATGCCAAGCCAGGTAGCCCAGCGCCGACCCGTTCACGGCAACCTCAATTTGGTGCTGCTGCGCCGGCCTAACCCAATCGAATAAAACGTCTCAAAAACGCATCAAATAAAACGCCCCGATCGTAAGATTTGGGGCGTTTTTTATTGTGATTTTATGGAATTAGGGCGGTTTTCTGACTTATCCACTGAGAAAGTAAATTGCTCGGGACATTAACCTTGACCACCAGAAAACAGGAAGTTATGCTTAAAAATAGGTAGTTATAGACTCGCATTCCAAGACTGAGGAATTCATGGAAAACGTCGAGACCAGCATCGGCACATTAGATTTCACCGACCTCGAGACGCGTTTCGGTCGCGATAACGCGTTCACCATTCTGCGCACGCTCGAACAATTCGAAGGCGTTGTGGAATCTCGCGTCTCGAACCTTTCTTTCGAAGATCGTTTGCAAAATGTTTTCCGCCTGATGAAGGAAAACATGCGCTACCAGACGCGTCATTGAGGATCGCCGCCATGATGTATGAAGATCTTCATCAACGTTATGGCAGCCACATCGCAAAGCGCGTGCAGCTCGAGCTGAGCCCCACCGAATTTCGTCAGATCATTGTGAATGAATTGCCGACCTATCTTGAAACCCGCGCCGAACTTGCTCATCGCGAATATCAGACGCGCATCGACAACCCGTTCGTAAGCACGGATAAGGCGTCCAAGAATGTCGATACGCTGTACAACCGCTGGCGCGACGCCGAAGATCTCGCCTACCTCATCAGCATTGCCGAAGACGTAAGCGCCACGACGCGCCTCGTCATGGCTGCCGGTCGTTAATCTCCAAAATTAAAGCTTATTTGCTGCTGGCCAGAACGCGCTTCCAGATCGTGCGCGCATGCCGGATGTAGAACTTCACATCGAAGCAAGCAGCTAAGTCTTTCGGCTTCACGCGCTTCTGGATCGTTTTGTCGGCCTTGAGCTTTTCGGCAAAGCTGACTTTCTTGCCCTTCTGAAGGTCATGCCAGACGTCCATCGCGTTGGTCTGCACGATCTTATAAGCATCCTCACGGCTAACGCCGGCTTGGGTGAGGGCCAGCAACACGCGCTGCGAGAAATGCAAACCGCCGAGCGATTCAAGATTTTCCTTGATGCGTTCCTTGTAGATCACCATGCCATCGATCATGCCGGCGAGACGAACGAGCGCGAAGTCCAGCGCGATGGTGGCATCGGGTCCGAATACGCGTTCGACAGCTGAGTGCGAGATATCGCGTTCATGCCAAAGCGCAACATTCTCGAGGGCAGGGGTCACAGCGCCACGCACAATACGTGCAAGGCCAGTGAGATTTTCCGAGAGAATGGGGTTACGTTTATGCGGCATCGCGCTCGAGCCTTTTTGGCCCTTGGCGAACGGCTCTTCCGCTTCACGTACTTCGCTGCGTTGCAGATGGCGAACTTCGATAGCGATATTTTCAATCGAGCTAGCGATCACACCCAGCGTCGAGAAGAACATCGCGTGACGATCACGCGGGATAACCTGCGTCGAGATCGGCTCGACCGAAAGGCCAAGCTGTTTCGCGACATGCGCTTCAACGCGCGGATCGACGGTGGCGAACGTGCCGACAGGGCCTGAGATGGCGCAGGTGGCAACATCGTCACGCGCAGCTTCGAGGCGCTTCTTGGCGCGGACGAAAGCGGCATAGTGCGTAGCGAGTTTCAGGCCAAAGCTGGTCGGCTCGGCATGAATGCCATGGCTGCGGCCAATGGTGATGATGTCGAGAGTTTCCTCAACACGCTTTTTGAGCGCTTTCAGAACTGCATCGATATCATTCAGCAGCAGATCGGCAGCTTGCTTTAACTGAACGGCGAAAGCGGTATCGAGCACATCGCTGGATGTCATGCCCTGATGCACAAAGCGCGCATCGGGACCAATGTATTCGGCGAGGTTGGTGAGGAATGCCAAAACATCGTGGCGCGTTTCTTTTTCGATCTGATCAATGCGCTTGATATCGAACTTGCCCTTTTTCCAGATCGTCTTGGCTGCGGAGGCGGGAATGACGCCGAGTTTCGCCAGCGCGTCGCAGGCGTGGGCTTCGATCTCGAACCAAATACGCAGCTTGTTTTCAGGGTCCCAAATTTTGGCCATTTCAGGCCGGGAATAACGCGGAATCATGGGCTAAAAATACCTATAGGGTTAGGGCGGTTTTGATTGCATAACCTCTAGCATCATTTCGGCGTTCCGACTACTATCTCGGCGAGACTTCCCCCAAGCCCGCTTTCAGGAGATACCCATGCGCGCAGCCCTGCTTTCACTGGCCGCCATTCTCGCTTTTGCCGCTCCGGCTTTCGCCGGCGACGTGACCGTTGCAGCAGGGCAGGTGACATGGAAATCGACCAAGTGCGCAGCCCCGACAGTGCCACCTTCGCTCCGCGATGCAAACCGCGAGACAGCCGCGAACGACATGAATGTCATGATGACGCAGTACAACGAATATCAAAAGCAAATGCAGGGCTATATGAATTGCATGAGCGACGAAGCCAATGGCGATGCCAACCTCGTTAGCCAGGCTGTCGTCAATTCGGCGCAAGCTTCGATCGATGAGACCAAGAAGTCTGTCGATGCCATGGGCGCGGCTCTGAAGGCTGCACAATAATCAACGTGATTTCGAACAGGAGGTTCGCCAATGCCGGATAAGTTGTCGCTTGCCATAGCGCAACTCAATCCGACGATGGGCGATATCGCCGGTAACCTTGCGAAGCTGCGCGCGGCGCGAAAGCAAGCGGCCGCGCAGGGCGCGCATGTCATCATGACATCCGAGCTTTATGTCTCGGCATATCCGCCGGAAGATCTTGTTCTCAAGCGCAGCTTTCAGGATGCCATTCATAAAGCGGTCGAAGCTCTGGCGAAGGAAACTGCCGATGGTGGTCCGGCCATTTTGCTCGGCACGCCGTGGCGAGAGGATGACAAGCTCTACAATGCGATGCTTTTGCTCAGCGAAGGCCATATCGCCGGTAAAACCTTCAAGCGTGACCTGCCGAATTACGGCCCCTTTGACGAAAAGCGCGTTTTCACCTCTTGGCAAATGCCGGAGCCGATCAGCTTCCGCGGTATT
>DASTLS010000310.1:0-2545 GCA_035714725.1 Alphaproteobacteria bacterium
CTTTTGCCTTTTGCAGGGATTTTGACCCTTAAAATTGCATGATTTTGAGGAAGAAGCGCAACATTGGGGTCGTTGGCGGATAATAATAAGACTGCTGCAGGACGGGGTGGCTACACCAGATCTCTTGAGCAGCTAGAATCAGCCCTAATCTTTCGCTTTAAGTGATCTCTTCAACTTATGCACAGGGCCATATTATGAGCCTTATCTAAGTTTCTTGTGCTGCGTTGCTATGGGCTGCGGATGAAGTATGCTGGCCTTCATGCCGGATTCTTCTGCCGCCGCTCCCATTTTGCTCGATGTCGCGCAGTTAACGATGCGCTTTGGCGGCCTGACCGCCGTCGATAACGTCTCGTTCCAGGCGCTGGATGGCCGCATCACCGCCATCATCGGCCCGAACGGCGCAGGCAAGACCACGCTCTTTAATTGCCTCACCGGTTTTTACAAGCCGACTTCGGGATCTCTCATGCTTTCGGGGCAGGGTGGCCGCGTCAATCTTGCGGGCAAGCCTGCACATCGGATCGCGCGCCTCGGCATTGCGCGCACATTTCAGAATATCCGCCTCTTTGCCAATATGACCGTGCTTGAAAATTTGCTGGTCGCCGAGCATCGCACTTTGATGAAAGCATCGGGCTTCAGCTTCGCAGGTCTTGCGGGATTGCCGGGCTATCGGAACGCCGAGAAGATCGCGATCGAGAAAGCACGCATGTGGCTCGATCGGCTGCGGCTTGTGAAAGCGGCAGACAGATTGGCGGGTGAGTTGCCCTATGGCATGCAGCGCCGTTTGGAAATTGCGCGCGCGATGTGCACAGAGCCGCGCTTGCTATGTCTTGATGAACCCGCCGCCGGCCTCAATCCCTCGGAATCTGTGATGCTGCGTGAGGCGCTGTCGCGCATTCGTGATGAACACAAAGTCGGCATGCTGCTGATCGAGCATAATATGAATGTGGTGATGGAAATTTCCGATCACGTCGTCGTGCTCGATTACGGCAAATGCATTGCGCAAGGCACGCCGGAAGAAGTCCGACACAACCCAGCTGTCATTCGCGCCTATCTGGGCGAAGAAGAGGAGGTGGCGTGATGCTGAAACTTGCAGGCGTGAAAGCACGATACGGTGCGGTGGAGGCGCTCGGCGGCGTCGATATGGATGTGAAGCAGGGCGAAATCGTCACACTTATTGGTGCGAACGGCGCCGGCAAGACAACGCTCATGATGACGATCTGCGGCCAGCCCAAAGCGGCCGAAGGCAGCGTATCCTTCAATGGCGAAAACATAACGAATATACCGACCGATGAAATCGTGAAGCGCGGAATTGCTTTGGTGCCGGAAGGTCGCCGGATTTTCGCGCGTATGACAGTGTTTGAGAATTTAAAGCTCGGAGCGCTGGTCGCCGATGAAAAGTATTTCGTCGAAGACCTCAATCGCGTTTGTACGCTGTTCCCAAGGCTAAAAGAGCGTATGGCCCAGCGCGGTGGTACGCTTTCGGGTGGCGAGCAGCAAATGCTCGCCGTCGCACGAGCCCTCATGAGCCGTCCGAAGATGTTACTCCTCGATGAGCCATCTCTTGGGCTTGCGCCGCTGGTTGTGAAGCAGATCTTCGCGACGCTGAAAGATATCAATGCCAAGGACGGCGTGACGATCTTCCTTGTCGAGCAGAACGCGCATATGGCGCTGCGTCTCGCGCATCGCGGTTATGTGCTGGTCAATGGTAAGATTGTTATGTCTGGCACGGGCGCTGAGTTGCTCGCCAATCCGGAAATTCGTGCCGCCTATCTCGAAGGCGGCGTCGCAGCATGAGGGTAATGGAGGTGGTGATGAAAAAGTTTTTGATCTCGGCGGTAATTCTCCTCGCAATGACGGGCGCAGCGCACGCCGATATCACTATCGGTATGATCGAACCGCTCACAGGAAAATACGCCGTGTTCGGTGAACAGTTAAAGCGCGGTGCAGAGCAGGCGGTGAAAGATATCAATGCCAAGGGCGGCGTGAATGGCGAGAAACTCGTATTGCATCTTGGCGATGATGCCTGTGATCCGAAACAGGCGGTAAGTGCTGCCAACGAAGCGGTGAGTGCCGGCATTAAATTTGTGGTTGCGCATCTGTGCTCGGGCTCTGCCATTCCTGCGTCCAAAGTTTATATGGAAGAGGGCGTGCTGATGGTCTCGCCGGGCGCCAGCAATCCGAAGCTTACCGATGAAAGCAAGGACCTCATCTTCCGTACCTATGGTCGCGACGATAACGAAGGCACGATGCTCGGTCAGTATCTCGCCAAGCATTTCAAGGATAAGAAGATCGCTATCGTGCAGGACAATTCAGCTTACGGTTTCGGCATGGCGCAAGCCGTGCAGAAAACCCTCAATAACGATGGCGTGAAGGAAGTTCTGTTCGAGGCCTATACACCCGGCGAGCGTGATTATTCGGCGCTGGTCACAAAACTGAAGCGTGCCGACGTGCAAGTGCTGGTGATCGGCGGTTATCACACCGAAGCAGGGTTGATCGCGCGCCAGATCAAGGAGCAGGGCGCCAATATCCAGATCGTCGGCGGCAA
>DASTLS010000311.1:0-7065 GCA_035714725.1 Alphaproteobacteria bacterium
GGCAACGCCGCTCAGATCATCAAATCCGATTTTCGCTTCAGTGAGTGCTTGCTTCACGAGCTCATCGATATGGTCGAGATGGGCGCGCGCCGCAATTTCAGGCACCACACCACCGTAAGGTTTATGCTCTTTCAGCTGAGACACGACTTTGTTCGCGCGAATGGCCCTATCGGCATCAACGATGCCGACCGCCGTTTCATCGCAACTCGTTTCCAGCCCTAAAACCAGCATCAAATCCTCAAGACATATAACGCTAAAAGCGCTAGGCTTTCATAACATGAAACCCAGCAACCGGGGCAAGCATGAGCAGCCTTTTCTTCACCCTTATGATTCTCGCGATGGCAGCGGTTTTAGGCGCGCTTTTTATCGGCGTTTTCGGCATGGCCAAAGGCGGAGAGTTCAACCGCAAATACGGCAACAAGCTGATGAAGGCCCGCGTTTATCTGCAGGCCGGCGCTTTGCTGTTCTTCGTCCTCGCCATAGTTGCGCTGAAAAAATAATCCCCCTATACCGCAAAGATGGTTTTTCCCGATCTTATCTTCAACCCGCCCGTCATCGCCCATCGCGGCGTACGCACGAAGGCGCCTGAAAATACGCTCGCAGCCTTCAAGGAAATTCCGGCGAGCGGCGCCACATGGCTTGAGACCGATATCAAGCTGACACATGACGGCATGCCTATTTTGATGCATGACGATACGCTCGACCGCACAACGAACGGCAAGGGCGCTGTTGCTGACATGACATGGGCGGACATGCAACGGCTCGATGCCGGCAGTTGGTTCGATCCGTCATTCGCTGGCGAGCGTGTCGCGACACTCGCCGAGCTCTTGCGTTACGCGAACACGTATCACCTCCATGTTAATCTGGAACTGAAGCCCTGCCCCGGTCGCACGCAAGCGACGACAATGGTAGCACTCATCGAAGCCGCAAAAGTCTGGCCGCAAGATAATCCGCCGCCGCTGATCTCAAGTTTCGATACCGATGCTTTGATCATCGCCGGACGCCTTCATCCCGGTTGGCCGCGCGGATTGCTGCTCGATGCGTGGCGCGACGATTGGCAGCAGGTCGTGAAAGATTGCGATGCATCTGCCATCGGCCTCGCCGACGAGCTGGTCACGAAACAGCGTGTTGCCAAGCTGGTGGAATCGCATGTGCCGATTCTCGTTTATACGGTCAACGATCCCCTGCGCGCCAAAGAACTGCTGCATTGGGGCGTTCGCGCGGTGTTTTCGGACAATCCGCAGGCTATTATCAAGGCGTTGTGAAGCCCGGCTTTCACGCCTATATTACCGCCGATTAACAAAGGATTCCGTGTGAAAGCGCTCAACTCATTAGTCATTTCCGGCAAGGAAGCCCTGCCCGTTATCGAAGGCGGCAAAGGCATTTCCGTGTCCAACGGCGAAAGCTCGGGCGCTTGGGCAGCAGCCGGTGGCGTCGGCACTTTCTCGGGCGTTAATGCCGACAGCTATGACGCGAGTGGCGAACCCATTCCGCAAATCTATAAAGGCAAAGACCGTCGCGCACGCCACAATGAATTGATCGCCTATTCTATTCGCGGCGGCATCACACAGGCGCAGAAGGCGCACGACCTCGCCAAGGGCGGCCGCATCCACATGAATATTTTGTGGGAGATGGCGGCGGCAGAACAAATTCTCGAAGGCGTTCTCGAAGGCGCTAAAGGCCTCATCCACGGCGTCACATGCGGCGCCGGCATGCCGTACAAGGTCGCGGAGATCGCGGCAAAGCATAACATCTATTATTATCCCATCGTTTCATCCGCACGCGCGTTCCGCGCGCTGTGGCTCCGCGCCTATCACAAGCATCGCGAACAGCTCGGCGGCGTGGTGTATGAAGATCCGTGGTTGGCGGGCGGCCATAACGGCCTTTCCAACAGCGAAGATCCGAAGAAACCGGAAGATCCGTATCCGCGCGTTGTAGCCCTTCGCGCCATGATGCGCGAACTTGGTGTTGCCGAAAATGTGCCGGTCATTATGGCGGGCGGTGTGTGGTGGATTTCGGAATGGGAGCATTGGCTCGATAATCCGGAAATTGGTCCTGTCGCATTCCAGTTCGGCACGCGCCCGTTGCTGACACAGGAAAGCCCGATCTCGAACGCGTGGAAGCAACGTCTGCTCACGCTCAAGAAAGGCGATGTCTATCTCAATCGCTTTTCGCCAACCGGATTTTATTCGTCGGCCGTACGCAATCCGTTTTTGCAGGAATTGCATGAACGTTCGGAACGGCAGATCGCTTACTCGCTCGAACAAGTCGGCGAGCATACCGAAGCGTTCCAGATCGGCGCTGTTGGCAAGCCGGTCTATCTGGCACCCGGTGATTTGCAACATGCGAAAGATTGGATTGCGAAAGGTTTCTCGAAACCTATCCGTACGCCTGATAGTACTCTGGTATTTGAAACGCCTGAACTTGCGCAACAAATCCTTGCTGATCAGGTCGCCTGCATGGGCTGCCTGTCGGCCTGCAATTTCTCCAACTGGTCACAGAATGAAGCCGGCACGACGGGCCGCAAGCCCGACCCGCGCTCTTTCTGCATTCAGAAGACGCTGCAAAATATCAGCCATGATCGCGGTGTCGAAGATCAGCTAATGTTCGCTGGTCACAACGCCTATCGCTTCGCAACCGACCCCTGGTATGCGAACGGTTTCGTGCCGACGGTGAAGCAGCTCGTCGAACGCATCGCTAGCGGACAATAATCTCGTCAAAAATTTTTACGGAAAATTTATGCCGCACTGCCACATGTGCGCCATGATTGGTTGATACTCCACAGCTACCCAGCAATCCCCGTGATGGAGACTCAACCATGCCGTTTCATCTTCTGCCGCTGCCCTATGATAAATCCGCGCTCGAGCCGCACATGTCGGCCAAGACACTCGAATTTCATCATGAGAAACATCACAAAGCTTATGTCGACATGCTGAATAAACTTGTCGCGGGCACGAAGTACGAAAACGCCGCGCTCGAGACGATCATCGAAGACACCTACGAAGATAAAGAACACGCCAAGCTGTTTAACAATGCCGGGCAAGTCTGGAATCACAATTTCTTCTGGAGCTGTATGAAGGCGCCAAAAGAAGGACAGGATTGCAAGCCGAAAGGTAATGCCGCGCAGCAGATCGAAAAAGCGTTCGGCAATCTCGACGATTTCAAATCACAGTTTAAAGAAGCAGCGGTCAGCCAGTTCGGTTCCGGCTGGGCATGGCTTGTAATGGATCAGGGCAAGCTGAAGATCACGAAAACATCCAATGCCGTAAACCCGCTTACCGCGGCGCAAAAGCCGATCCTCACCTGCGATGTGTGGGAGCACGCTTATTATCTGGATTACCAAAACCGCCGTCCGGACATGGTCGACGCCTTCCTTAATCACTTGGTGAATTGGGATTTCGTCGCGCAAAACCTAGACATGACTTCGACTAGCAAAGCGGCTTGAGCTTTCAATAAAGGCAGGTATGATGGACGTGCATTCCACATGGAATGCACGTCGCTTGGACGGTTCCAGGCGCCTACGTTGAGGTCATCATGTCTGAGTCCCCTGTTCCGCCGCAGGAATTTGCGCGCGTTAAACGCCTTCCACCCTACGTTTTCAACATCACATCCGAACTCAAACTTGCCGCGCGCCGCCGTGGCGAGGACATCATCGATTTCGGCATGGGCAATCCCGATGGCCCAACGCCGCCGCATATCGTGAACAAGCTGATCGAGAGCGTGAAGCGCCCCGATACGCACGGCTATTCTACATCGAAAGGTATCCCGCGCCTGCGCCGCGCAATCTGCAACTGGTACAAGACGCGTTATAGCGTTGAGCTCGATCCCGAGAACGAAGCGATTGTGACGATCGGATCAAAAGAAGGCATCGCGCATCTTGCGCTCGCCACGCTCGATCACGGCGATTGCGTGCTGGTCCCAAATCCCAGCTATCCCATCCATATCTACGGACCCGTGATTGCCGGCGCAGATATCATGCAGGTGCCGTTGGCACCCGGTGTCGATTTCTTTGCCGAGCTTGAGAAAGCGATCAAGTCGCGCATTCCGAAGCCGAAGATGCTGATCATCAATTTCCCGGCAAACCCGACCGCGCAATGCGTCGAACTGGATTTCTTCGAACGCATCGTGAAGCTCGCTAAGGAATATGGCGTCTATGTCGTACACGATTTGGCTTATGCCGATATCTGCTTCGACGGCTGGAAATGCCCGAGCATCATGCAAGTTCCCGGCGCCAAAGACATCGCTGTGGAATTCTTCACCATGAGCAAGAGCTACAATATGGCGGGCTGGCGCGTCGGTTTTATGGTCGGCAACAAAACGCTGGTGAATGCCCTTGCGCGCGTCAAAGGCTACCATGATTACGGCACTTTCACGCCTATTCAGGTGGCATCAATTGCGGCACTCGAAGGGCCGCAGGATTGCGTGAGCGATATATGCAAAATCTATCAGAGCCGCCGCGATGTACTGGTGAAAGGGCTGCATGAAGCCGGCTGGATGGTCGAGAAACCGAAAGCCACAATGTATATTTGGGCGCGCATTCCCGAGCCTTATGCGCATATGAAGTCGCTCGAATTCACAAAGAAACTCATGCTGGATGCGAAAGTTTCTGTCTCCCCCGGCATTGGCTTCGGCGAGTTCGGCGATGATTTCGTGCGCTTCGCGATGATCGAGAATGAAGAGCGCACACGGCAAGCCATTCGCGGCATCAAGGATATGTTCCGACGCGACGGCCTTTTGAAAGCAGCGTGATGAAATCAAATCCTATTGGTGTGTTCGATTCCGGCGTCGGAGGCCTGACGGTTTACAAGGCTTTGCGCGGTCAATTTCCGCACGAAAATTTTGTCTATCTCGGCGATACCGCGCGCCTGCCCTATGGCACCAAGAGCGCCGATACGGTTGAGCAATATGCCGTGCAAGCCGCGAAGTTTTTGGTGAATGAAGAGATCAAACTCCTCGTCATTGCATGCAATACGGCATCGGCTCTTGCTCTGCCGGGATTGCAGCGCATGCTGCCGACACTTCCTCTTGTCGATGTGATTTTGCCGAGCGCACGGACGGCGGCGCTCACAACACAAAATAATCGTATTGCGGTGATGGCAACGGAAAGCACGGTACGCTCCGCCGCGTATGCTAAGACGATTAAGATGTTCAATCCAAAAGCATCCGTCGAGATGTTGCCCTGCAATTTGTTGGTGGCTTTGGCAGAAGAAGGCTGGTGCGAAGGTCGTGAGGCCGAGATGGTCGTTGGTCGTTATCTCAACCAGCTTGAAGAAGGCTTCGATACACTCGTCCTCGGCTGCACGCACTTCCCGCTTCTGACACCTGTCATCCGCAAGCTGGTCGGGCATAAAGTTACAATTATCGATAGCGCCAGCGCCGTGACCAAATCGGTCGAGACCTTCCTTAAAAGCCGGGAGCTGTTTAACCCGCAGCAGCGCCCGGGAAATGCCGAATTTCATGTCACGGATTCGCCGGAACGCTTCGGAAAACTGGCAAAACGCTTCCTGAACACCGATATTGCGGACAATATCGCTTTTGCCTATCTTTCGCCCAATTCCAAAGATCAGATGCAGCCAACGAAAACAGCGAAGGCGTCCTGACATGGCCCATACTTTCAATTCCACGATCATCCGCGAATATGATATCCGCGGTGTTGTCGGCAAAACATTGCATATCGCAGATGCCACGGCACTCGGCCGCGTTTACGGCACGATGGTGAAGCGCGCGGGCGGCGATCACATCATGGTCGGCTATGATGGCCGCACCCATTCGCCGGATTTTGAAGCCGCACTCGTTGAAGGTCTTATCTCCACCGGCGTGCGCGTCGAGCGTATCGGCCTCGGCCCAACGCCGATGCTTTACTTCGCAACGTATCATGCCAATGCCAGCGCCGGTATCATGGTGACGGGCTCGCACAATCCGCCCGACCAAAACGGTTTCAAGATGCTGATGGCCAAGCATCTGAAAGGCGGCGGCCCGATCTATGGCGACGCAATCAAGAAGCTCGCCTCCATGGCCGAAGCCGGTGATTACGAAAAAGGCCAAGGCTCCGAGAAAAAGATCGATGTGCGTGAAGCCTATGTCGCGCGCCTCCTGAAAGATTTCAAAACCCTGACACCACTCAAGGTCGTTTGGGATTGCGGTAATGGCGCAGGCGGCGAGATTGTGCATCGCCTGACCTCCGTCCTGCCGGGCCAGCATACACTGCTATTCAGCGAGATCGACGGCACCTTCCCGAACCATCATCCCGATCCGACGGTTGCCGAAAATCTGCGCGATCTGCAGGAAGCGGTGAAGAAGAACCGCGCCGATCTCGGCGTTGCGTTCGACGGCGATGCCGACCGCATCGGCGCCATCGACGGTCATGGCCGCATCATCGCCGGCGACCAACTGCTTGCGATTTATTCCGCTGAAGTTCTGAAGACGCATCCCGGCGCCACGATCATTGCCGACGTTAAAGCCTCGCAAGTTCTGTTCGACTATGTTGAGAAGCTCGGCGGCAAGCCTGTGATGTGGAAGACCGGCCATTCGCTGATCAAATCGAAGATGGCCGAAACCAAATCGCCGCTCGCCGGCGAGATGTCGGGACATGTGTTTTTTGCCGATAAATATTACGGTTATGACGATGCGATCTATGCCGCCGTCCGTCTTCTGACGACCGTCAGCACATCCGGCAAAACACTTGCACAATGGCGCGACGAATTGCCTTCGACTGTCAGCACGCCGGAGCTTCGCTTTCCCGTTGCTGAAGAACGCAAGTTCAAAGTCATCGAAGAAGTGAAAACACGCCTCAAGAAATCCGGTGCCAAGGTCAACGATATCGATGGCGTACGCGTAATGACCGAAGACGGCTGGTGGTTGCTCCGCGCTTCCAACACGCAAGCTGTTTTGGTAGCCCGCGCAGAATCCCAAAGCACAGCGGGACTCGAGCGGCTTAAAAACCTTTTAAGCGATCAATTAGAGGCTAGCGGGCTCAGCCTACCCAAGGTTTAGACCCCCGTTTTGGCCTTTATTTTAAGGGGTTTTTCGAACAAACGCTTGATTGTTCATCTAATTTTAGCAAGT
>DASTLS010000312.1:0-2562 GCA_035714725.1 Alphaproteobacteria bacterium
GGACTGCCGCAGCGAGCAAAACCGTATCGATGGCTACGCGATAACCGCTCGCGGGTTGCTCAATTTGCACGCGCTGATTGAGAATTCCGTCTATCGTTGTGTCCATGCCCGAACCCGCTATACTCCCGCCCATGGCCGCCATTATTCCCTTGGATATCACTCGCCGCAAGGCAACAAGCGACAGCGCACTCGATGTGCTTGCGGAGCTTGTCGCCGAAGATATGGCCGCCGTCAATCAGCTCATCATCCAGCGCATGGAAAGCCGCGTTGCGCTCATCCCGCATCTGGCCGGTCATATCATTGCCGCGGGCGGCAAGCGCTTGCGCCCGATCCTCACGCTCGCAGCATCAAAGCTTTGCGGCTATCAAGGCACACGCCATCGCAAGCTCGCAGCGTGCGTCGAGTTTATCCATACCGCCACCCTCCTCCATGACGATGTCGTGGACGCGAGCGATCTGCGCCGCGGTGGCCCGTCCGCTAATGCTCTCTTCGGCAACGAAGCCAGCGTCCTTGTCGGCGATTTCCTTTTCAGCCGCTCGTTCCAGCTGATGGTCGAAGACGGCTCGATCGATGTACTACGCATTCTCTCGAATGCTTCGGCCATTATCGCCGAAGGTGAAGTTCTGCAGCTCGCCACGACCAACGACAGCACAACGAGCGAGCAAGCCTATCTCGAAGTCGTGCGCGCAAAGACAGCTGAACTCTTCGCCGCCGCATGCCGCGTAGGTTCTGTCGTGGCTGGACGCCCGGCCTCGGAAGAAGAAGCGCTGCGCACCTTCGGCCTCAATCTCGGCATCGCGTTTCAGATCATCGATGACGTGTTGGATTATTCCGCGGAGCAGGCTCGCCTCGGCAAAACCGTGGGCGACGATTTCCGCGAAGGTAAAGTCACGCTGCCAGTTATCCTCGCCATCCATCGTGGCAATGAAGCGGAGCGTGCTTTCTGGCATCGCACGCTCGATGAAAACGATCAGCGCGATGGCGACCTCGAACACGCTCAAGACCTTCTCCACCGTCATCATGCGCTGCGTGATGCCGTGGAACGTGCCCGCCATTACGGTGCTATCGCCCGCGATGCGCTCGGCCTTTTCCCCGACCATCCGGTTAAAGATGCCCTGCTCGATATCGTCGATTTTACTGTCGAACGCGAGTTTTAAGCCCCATAGCCGCCATTGCGCCAACGGCGCAAGATCGCTATAAAAGCCGCCTTCCCGATACCGTCGGGGCGTGGCGCAGCCTGGTAGCGCGCCTGCTTCGGGAGCAGGAGGCCGGAGGTTCGAATCCTCTCGCCCCGACCAGATTTTTTGACGCAACAGACGATATATTGAGAGTGAGGAAATTATGGGACAGATGCAATTTGAAGAAGTCGTACGCTACACTCAAAATCGCAGAGAATATCTTTTTGCCGCTATGCGTCGAGTTACAGGTACTCAAAAAGTTGTCCTCATGGATATGGATCTTCTGATGAAACGTCAGAGCCGGACCCATGCAAACATTCAGCCAGAAGCTGAGAAAGCTTTGCTTGCTTTACAACAAATCTCAGGCCAACCGAGAATTACGCAGCGTGAGCTAGTGAGAACATGGGGTGCGGCTTATCCAGAACTTTGCCGTAAGGGAACACCAGCTCCTGTCGCTACATTTGGTTATGGATCCCCACGACCAAGAGGCTTGGGGCTGTTCCTTTAACAGTCTCTGCTTTGGAAAGTCGGTCTGTTTTCCAACTTCCTTACATTTCGGAGCTCCCTTCCTCATCGAAACCCGATATGCGCTCGCTCATGCTGGATGGCTCAACACTTGGGCAATCGGGGATAGGCTATGAGTCTTACAACACTGCTTCTTGTTATCATCATTATCGCTTTGCTGGGTGGTGGTGGTGGCTACTATTTCGGCCCCTGGCGCCCTTCGGCAGGCCCGAATAACCTCATCGGCTTGCTGATTACCGTCATTATCATCGTGATCGTACTGCGGTTGCTTGGCGTCTATTAAGTAGACGCATTGAGGCCACGCGGGTAATCTGCGGCTGCGCAGTGATTCTCATCTTACGTCCAAGGTGTCGTATGAAAATCAGTTTCGTAGTTCCGGCGTTTAACGAAGAACTTCTTATCGCGCAGTGCCTCCGAGCCATCAAGGCGGAAATCGCCCGTACTCCTGTCGATGCCGAGATCATCGTCGTCGATAACGCGAGCGTCGATGCTACCAACAGCATCGCCTCATCCATTCCCGGCGTAAAGGTTATCTACGAAGCCCAGAAAGGCCTCGTCCCCGCACGACGTGCCGGCTTCATGGCCGCAACCGGTGAGCTGATCGCCAATATCGATGCCGATACCGTTGTGCCGCCCGGCTGGTTAGCCACCGTGTTCGAGCAATATGCGCGGCACAAAGATATGGTCGCCCTCAGCGGGCCTTATGTTTATCACGACACCACCCTGCGCGTGCGCGTGATGAGCCACATGTTCTATCGCTTCAGCTATTGCCTCCACCTGCTCGCCCGCTACATGAAAATGGGATCGATGATGCAGGGCGGTAACTTCATCGTGCGTCGTGACGCTATTGATCGCATCG
>DASTLS010000313.1:0-2910 GCA_035714725.1 Alphaproteobacteria bacterium
CCTCGCCTTACGTTGGTGACTATGCCGTCGATGGCCATACTATCCTCAGCGAGAGCGAAGTCGATGGCAACATCATCTATCGTATCAATGGCGTGATCGCGACACCGCCGGATCTGACGCCGTTCCAGAATGTCAGTTATGTTTCGCCTGCGCCGGGCGATAGCGTAACGACGGAACGCACAGTTGTTCGCAAGACCTATCGCACGACGGCGGCACCAGAAGAATATCCGGCGGGTACAATGGCGCCCGGTGTCATCCCGAATGACGGATCACAGACAACGACTGTCGTTCATACCTACACGACAGAATCGCCGTAAGACCGGTCTCATTAAGTTTGAAAAGGGCGCTGCTTCAAAGGAGTGGCGCCCTTTTTTATGAGCCGCTTATGCCCATTCTTCATTCCCCTGCCGTCTCTTTACTAGGTGCCCGATATGATGTGTCCGTTCGATAGAGTCTTGTCGCCGGCAATGGCTAAGGCTAACAATGATGTAATGCAATTGCGCCTTCATCCGGCGTTTTAACCAATGGGGAATGAGATGAATAATCGTAACGTCGTTGTTATTATTGTTGTCGCTGTTTTGGCGGTGGGTGCTTATTTCGTCCTGACGATGCCGGACCGTCGCACGCCGACCGAAAAGATCGGTGATGCCATTCATGATCTGCCGCAGGGATTTGATAAAGCCTCGCGTCAGCTGGAAGACCGGACCCCAGGCCAGAAAATTGGCGACACGATCAAGGACAATACAGAATCGCGCTAAGCTTCGGTTTTTGTCGAACGCTTTTTGAAACTGCAGCTAAAGGATTTAGCAGCCGTGAGTCAGGCCACATTCTCACCGTCCGAAGCTGTTCCCGAAGGAGGGACTTCAGGAGATTTCGATAAAGACCGCGAGCGCATGCATCGCCAGATGCTCTCGTCCGTTTCGCATGACCTGAAAACCCCGCTTGCTTCTATCATTGGATCGCTCGAGGTGTTCGAGCGTATGAAAGACAAGCTTCAAGGTGCGCAAAAGGATGAGCTTGTCAAAGTCGCGCTGCAGGAAGCTTATCGGCTCGACAATTTCATCACCAACATTCTCGATATGGCAAAGCTGGATAATGGGCTGGTGAAGCCGCGTCATGAGGCAGCGGAAGTCAGCGCGGTTGTCAGGGATTGCCTCTTGCGGCTTAATCATCGTCTTCGCCATTCGACCGTAAATGTGAAGAGCACGGGGACGCTCGATATTGCGACCGATGCACCGCTTCTCACGCGCGCTGTCTGCCTCATTCTCGATAATGCCGTGAAGTATGGCGGCACGCCGTCGGTCATCGATATCGAATATGGTCGCAAGGATGACCATATCGGTTTTATCAGCATTGCCGATAATGGCCGCGGCATCGCGCAATCCCAGCTGGGACTTATCTTCAATAAATACACGCGCTTTGCGAAAGAGGACCAGCAGAATGCCGGTACAGGCCTCGGCCTTGCTATCGCGCGCTCAATTATGAATTTGCTGCATGGTGATGTGACGGCCGCCAATCAAAGCAATGGCAGCGCGATCCTCACGATAACCTTCCCCGTATAAATAAAAAAAGAGAGGCCCAAAGGCCCCTCTTTTATCCACCCGGATTGGAAACTTAAGCAATCGGCGTCGGCGGCCTGCGTCCCGTGATCATGCTGTAGATCAAAGAGACGATGAAGAGGACGACGAAGAGGACCGCCAGAAACTTGGCGATTTCTGCGAAGGTTCCGGCGAGGCCGGCGAAGCCGAGAACGGCAGCGACGACGGCAAGCAGGAAGAAGGTAATGACCCAGTTAAGCATGGCTCGCTCCTTGTATGAGTTGAGAGGGAAGGTGCCTTGGCTTTGAGTTCAGTTGCAGGCTGATAAACTCGCAGACACATAGGCGTCCCCTTTAGCGACGGTTAAGGTCGATCTGGTTTGGGCTCGTCAGGGCGCCAGTTGCACCGCCGGCGATACCACCGATTGCGGCACCTGCCAGCGGATTACCCATCAAGGCGCCGCCGACTGCACCAGCACCTGCGCCGATGCCGGCGCCGGTCAGTGTACGTTCACCCGGGTCTGTGCCACAGGCCGCAAGTGATCCTAAAAGAGTAAGTGCGATTAGAGCTTTTGTCGTTTTCATGATGATCTCCCATTACATATTTCAAGAGATCAAAATAACGGCGACTCTCTAAAGTTTCGGCGGTCTTGATGAGCAGATTTATAAAAACCTTGTAAGATTTTTATGCAGCTGCCGAGACCTCCGCAGGTGCCACTTCCATGCGATAACCGACACCAGGCTCGGTGATAATCAGCTGCGGATTGGAATGGTCTGCTTCCAGCTTCTCGCGCACCTGGCCTACATAGACGCGCAGATACTGCGTATCTTCGCTGTGAGCAGGACCCCAAACTTCGTTGAGGATCTGCTTGTGCGTCAACATGCGGCCGCGATTGATCATGAAGTAGCGGAGCAGTTCGTATTCCTTCGGCGTCAGCGCAACCTTCTCGCCGTTGAGGAACACTTCGTGACGGACGAGATCCATGCGGATTGTGCCGTTGACCAATTCAGGCTCACCGCCTTCCCGGACGATCGCCTTGCGCAAGTTGGCTTTGATGCGGGCGATGAGAACACCGGCATTGAAAGGCTTGACGATATAGTCGTCAGCGCCGGCATCGAGTGCCGCGATGACTTCTTCGTCGAACGCGCGGACCGAGAGCACAACGATCGGCACTTGTGACCATTGGCGGATTTCGGTGATGACATCTTTGCCGTCCATATCGGGAAGGCCGAGATCGAGGAGAATGAGATCGGGTTTGACCGAAGCGCTCATGCGCACGGCTTGCTTGCCGGATTCGCTTTCTTCGATGCTGAAGTCGGAGGCATTGAGGAAGATGTTCAACATCTTCCGGATTTGCAGTTCGTCATCAACG
>DASTLS010000314.1:0-3267 GCA_035714725.1 Alphaproteobacteria bacterium
CAGGGCATGACCCAGAAGCTGGTCAGCGGTATCGCGAGCATATTGGCGATGAAGCCGTAGAAGCTGAAGGTCTGGAAATGATAAACGGCGAACGGCGTCGTGGCTGCCGTCGCGATCAGCGATGTCCGCATAATCACCCAGAAATGGTGCCCCACCGAGCGCATCCATTCCGGCGCCACACTTTCAAAGCTTCCTGTTGTCCATGCAAAAGCGCGTTCGTTGAAAGCAATCAGGCAGAAGACAGCGGCGAAGGACATCTGAAAGCTCGGCCCCATCAAGGCATCTGGCGATATCATCATCACGAGTGCCGCCGATAAAATCACGAGCCGCATGGGTGCCGCGCGCCGATCAACAATAATTGCCAACATAGCAATGCCCGTCATAACCATTGAACGAAGTGTTGCCGCTTGCGAGCCGACAAGCAGCGTATAGCCGGTTGCTGAGATGATCGCGCCGAACGCCGCCCATTTCTTGATCGGGTAGCGCAGCGCAATCCACGGGATGAGCGCCAACATCGCGCGCAACGGGAAATAGATCAGCAAGCCCATGATGGTGACGTGGAAGCCGGAGGTAGAAAGCAAATGCGCGAGGCCAGCAATGCGCATGGCCTCGATCACGGGTTCCGAAATCGCGCTCTGCTCGCCGTTCAAACGCGCAGCGGTCATGGCAGCAACATCGCCCTGAAGCCGTGCATAAACATGCTGCGCAAGGGCAATACGCGCGCGCTCAAACATCAGATAGAAATCATCGCGCCATGAGGCTGAAACAGGTGCGGGATCGATAACTTCGATCTTGCTGTAAGACCAGCCAAGCGCGCCAAGTTGCTTGAAATAGCTCTGCCAGCGGAAATCGGTCGCGCCGGGCATAACGGGTTCGCTGAACGGCTCCAGCTGCGCCCACATCTTGATGCGCGAGCCTGTCGGTGGGATATCCGCGAGACTTTTGTTGTTGAGCTTAAGGCGAATTTTGTAAGGCATGTGCTCAGGCGTGATGCGCGAGATATCGAGATCTTTCAACGTCACGCGCACGCCTTTCGGCATCACTTCGGTGTACATCAACCGCCCTGTTACTTCGACAGGACCGATGGATTTATCGAGCATCGGTTGATAGGCCTGTTTTGTCTCAAGCTGCGCGGCATTAAAGCCAAGCGCAAAAGTCAGCACGGCACCCGTGAGAAGCAAAAGGCTCCAGCGGCTGCGCAGCAGAAAAGCCAACAAGGCTAACGCGGGTGTAGCAACAAAAACCCAAGCCGAAGGCTCATCCGGCCAGTTGAAATAACAGGCTATGCCCGCGCCTATCCCCACCGGTGCCCAAAGCAGCCAGCGTTCGCGCTCATTTTGAAAGCGCGCGAGAAGCCGTTGAAACGGCGGGCGCAAAATATCTTGCACTTGGTTAACGGGGGCGAAGTTGTCTTAAGGAAGGAAAACCTGTATAGAACAAAGGCTTTTATATTGCTACTTCATATCAACAGCGGCTTTTAGATTATGGATTATTTAAGAGGAAATTCTGTGAAATTGTCCGCCGAAGATGCGACCAATCTATTCGCTATCAGCAGACCTTTTATACCCTCGGATATACAGAAATCGCCTTGGGCACAGCCACTGACGGCGGCCGATTTCAATACCGCTCTTCAACCGCGCATCATCGAGCGCTCCACGGTTCGTGATTGGTTACGCCAGGGATGGTGGAATAAGCCCGATGCTTATTCTTGGGAAGGCCCCATTCCCTATGACAGAAAAGCTGGCCTTTTTCGTTTGCCGCCTGCGCTCAGCACACACGCCAACCTCATTCATGAAATGATGTGTTTGGGCGAAGAGATGTCGGTCCCCGGCCAAGTTAAATCATTCAAAATTTCGGCCTTCCACGGATTGGTTGGATGGGGGGAGTCCCAGCTTTCACATGCATGGCATCACGATGACAGTGGTGGCTATGATGATGACGAAAAAGAGTTTGATATTATGGAAGCGAGCAAAGACGATTCCGAAAACGGCCTCAATATCGCCGTCAGCTATCCTTTCACGACTGAGTTCAATACATATCTTCGTGCACAGGATGTGCGACCGATGTCCAATATTTCGTTCGAAGATTCTAAATTTATCGTCCGGCCGACACGCGGCCATTACTATGCTTGGCGAAATGCGCAGGTTCACCGCAGTCCCAATATGCCCGCCTCAAAAGAAGAATGCCTCGAGCTTCTGAAGAACGAACCACGCGATTTGGTGCGGCATTTGGTGCGTGATGAGGGCGTCATCAGATCATTTGTGCAGGTCCAAATTGGGCGTTATCATCCGGGCCTGAAGTATCCTGATTACCCACCAGCCCCAGGCGCCTAATCGATGTCCGTGATTGTCCGTTTTGCCCCGTCCCCCACCGGTTTTCTGCATATCGGCGGCGCGCGTACCGCGCTTTTCAACTGGCTCTACGCCAAGCACACCGGCGGCAAGATGCTGCTGCGTATCGAGGATACTGACCGCGCGCGTTCAACGCCAGAATCCATCCAGACCATTCTCGAGGGCATGACATGGCTCGGACTTTCTTGGGAAGGTGAAGCGATTTCCCAATTCGCGCGTTTTGAGCGCCACGCCGAAGTCGCGAAGCAAATGGTCGCGAATGGCACCGCTTATTACTGCTATTGCTCACCAGAAGAATTGGAAGCGATGCGCGCCGAGCAAAAAGCCAAAGGCTTGCCGCAACGTTACGATGGCCGCTGGCGTGATCGCTCGGCGAGCGACGCACCTGCCGGCGGAAAACCCGTCATCCGTTTGAAAGCGCCGCAGACCGGCGAGACGACCGTCGATGACCAAGTCATGGGTAGTATCACGGTGCAAAACTCGCAGCTCGACGACATGGTGCTTTTACGCGCCGATGGCACACCAACTTACATGCATGCCGTTGTCGTTGACGATCATGATATGGGCATTACACATGTCGTGCGCGGCGACGACCATATGACCAACACATTCCGCCAGGTGCAGATTTATAAATCCATGGGCTGGGATATCCCGGCTTTTGCGCATTTGCCGATGATCCTGGGCCCCGATGGCGCCAAGCTTTCGAAACGTCACGGCGCGCCTGCTGTTTCCGATTACCGTGATCGCGGTTATCTCCCCGAAGCCATCCGCAATTATCTGCTGCGCCTTTGCTGGTCGCACGGCGATGATGAAATCATCACGACTGAGCAAGCCATCGAATGGTTCGATTTCGACGGCGTTGGCAAATCTCCGGCGCGTTTCGATTTTGCCAAGCTCGGCAGCATCAATGCGCATT
>DASTLS010000315.1:0-3862 GCA_035714725.1 Alphaproteobacteria bacterium
GATGGGAAATTTGAATGTTTTGATATTCACATGTCGCGCCGGTTGCATCAGCGAGTGATGCTGGGGGCATTTTCCAGAGGCCGTTTTCAACGCCGTCATCGCGGCATAAATCGGCCCATTCGCTGAAACTATTTTCAGTAAGAAAGGCAATATGCATAACACCATTCGGTTTTAGCCATGTGCGCCAGAGTTTCAATGCAGCCAAAGGATCGGGCAGCCAATGCAGCATCATGCTGGAAAAAATGATGTCGAATTTTTGTGTTATTTCCGCACTCGCGGCATCGGCGAGGATCGTTTTCAATCGCGGTACTTTTCGCTGTGCTTCAAGAAGCATTGCGGGCGCGTGATCAAGGGCGGTGATGGTGGCATCAGGCCATTTTTTGGCAGCACTTTCAGAAACAAATCCCGTGCCGCAACCGATATCGAGAATGTCGACAGGAGACGTGGCATCACATTTCGCAACGAGTTGCTGAGCAGTTTGCGCCTGAATTTCGGCCCAGCGATCATAATCGGGTGCGGCAGCATCGAAATCCGCCAATATTTTTTGTGCCGTATTACGCATGGCTTGCCACAAAGAGTCGGATGCTCTCGGCGCACCAATTGGGGTCATTCTGCGGCAGCACATGCCCGCCTTTGTCGTGCCATTCGATAGAGCGGCCTTCGGCGAGTGCCGCGCTTGTTTCTGCTGGTACTAACGGGTCGTTTTTCGACGCAAGCACAAGCCCGGGCGCTGCAAGCGTTTCGAGAACAGCCGATGCATCGCCATCGCGCAGGAAATCGAGTGCCTCACGCAGACGTTCGGCTTGTGCTTCACCTGCGGGTGTTCGTGCGCCGATGTAACCGTGAAAATCTTTCAGCGTTTGGTGGGGATCATTTTCAAGGCGAATGCGAATATCGCGCAATTCAGCGGCTGAACTGCAGCCAGGCTGCGTTTTGGTTTTCAGGAAGCGCGGGAAGCTGTTGACCGCTACCCAACCGCGCCAATTCTGGTGAGTGCTTAATCCATGAACAAAACCAAGCGAATGGCCGATGAGGATAGATGGCTCATCATCATTTGCGGGCAAAGATGGTGGGCCAAAAAAGCCGAGGTCAATGCGATGATGGCGAAATTCGCTGAGGCGTGATGCAACATCATCCCAAAATCCGGGCGTAAGGCCCCAACCATGAATGAAAACCAGTTTCATCAGGATGCCATAGACTGCATATAACGCGGTGCTTCGGTTGCCATCATGGAAATCAACTTGTCGATGTCACTGACGCTATGTGCTGCGCTTAGTGAGAGGCGCAAGCGGCTCGTGCCGCGTGGAACGGTTGGCGGGCGAATGGCGGGGGCCAAAATGCCGGCGTGTCGTAACGTGTCGGAAAGCGTGTTGGCAGCTTGCTCATCGCCGAGAATAACGGGGATGATTTGTGTCGTGCTCAGGCCGCAATCCCAACCTTGTTCTTGCAAAGCATCGCGCACGCGTTGGGATTGAGCTTGTAGATAAGCGCGTTCCTTCTCGAGTTGCGGCAGGAGCTCAAGCGCGGCTTCCATACTCCCGAGAACAGCGGGTGGAAGTGCCGTGCTGTATATCAACCCGCCGCAGCGCTGCACTAGATAATCGCGAAGCAAAGCATTGCAAGCGATATAGGCACCAAAACTACCGAGCGCCTTACCAAACGTGCCCATCACGACATCGATCTCGCCTTTGTGTTCAGCGGCCATGCCGAAACCGCCGGGGCCGAATAAACCAGTCGCATGCGCTTCATCGATATAGAGCAACGCGTCATAACGATTAGCGAGGGCGATGAGTGCGCCGAGGTCAGCACGATCGCCATCCATGCTGAAAACGCTTTCACTCACGATGATTGGTGCCGCACCTTTTTCGCATTGCTGCTTCAACAACTCGTCGAGATGGTCGTAATCATTATGTTTGAAACGCATCAGTCGCGAGCCGCTCAGCGTAATGCCTTGCAGGAGTGAGTTGTGGCACAGGCGGTCGGCAAGAACGGTTACAGACCTCCCGATCACTTCGCTGTCGGCCAACGCTGCCAACACCGTCATATTCGCCTGATAACCGCTGTTCATCACAAGTGCCGATTGGCAGCCCTTACCTTCGGCAAGGCGCATTTCAATTTCGGCGTAAGCAGGAATGTTGCCGGTGACGAGGCGTGAAGCTGTCGAGCCCGCGCCATAATGCTCAGCATATTCACGCGCTTTTTCAATGAGTGCCGGATGGTGCGAAAGACCGAGATAATCATTGCCTGCGAAGTTGATCAGATCTTTGCCATCGCGCTTTGCATGGCCATCGGCTTGCGGCGCAGTGTGGCGCAGGGTGCGGAATTGATGCGCAGCCTTACGTTGATCACAAAAGTCACGGTAGGGGGCGAGTTTCTTCATTTCGCCGGGAAGCAATGCTCAGGGCCGGGGAAGCGACGTTCACGTACATCGGCTGCATAATGCTCAACGGCTTCGGAGATAATTGGTGCGAGCTCAGCATAACGTTTGGCGAAGCGCGGCTGGAAGGTGCCGAAGGTGCCAAGCAGATCATCGATCACAAGAATTTGCCCGTCGCACGCAACCGATGCACCGATGCCGATGGTGGGAATGGAAACACGCGCGGTAATCTCGCGCGCCAAGGGCTCAACTGTGCCTTCGACGACGAGAAGGAATGCGCCGGCTTCGGAAATCGCAATCGCATCTTCCAGAACCTGATCGGCTTGTTCTTTATTGCGGCCTTGGATTTTGAAGCCGCCCATTTTCTCGATCGATTGCGGCATAAGGCCGACATGGCCGATGACAGGAATATCGTTTTCAACGAGAAGCCTGACGGTTGCAGCCATATCCTTGCCGCCTTCAAGTTTAACCGCGCCGCAGCCGGTTTCTTTCACGATGCGCTTCGCATTTGCGAGCGCTTGCTCCGGCGATTGTTCATAAGAGCCATAAGGCATATCGACGGCGACGAAGGCGCGGGATGAGCTACGCACAACGGCTGCGCCATGGGCGATCATCATCTCAAGTGTGACAGAAAGGGTATTGTCGAAACCGTACAAAACCATGCCGACGGAATCGCCAACCAAAAGCAAATCAACATGCCGGTCGAGCAAACGCGCCATGGGCGCCGTGTAAGATGTCAGGCACACAATCGGCGTGCCGCCCTTGTTAAAATCCTTAACGCTGCGCCGCTCGTGTGGGGCTTGCATATCCATGGAAAACTCCATTGAAAGAATGGCCCAAACCCTAGCAAATCCACGCGGTAGAAGCGAATCTTGCCCATGCCGCGGTAAAACCGCTAAATAAGAGGATCTTGTTCGCTTAAGGATTAAACATGGATTGCGCCGCCGGAAAACCATCATCTGATCTCGTTCGCCACGATTGGAGTGTGAGTGAGATTGAAGCGCTTTTAAACAAGCCGCTGCTCGATCTGGTTTACGAAGCACAGAGCGTCCATCGCCAGTTTCAGGATGATAGCGTCCAGCTCGCCAGCCTGCTTTCGATCAAGACCGGCGGTTGCCCGGAAGATTGCGGCTATTGCCCGCAGAGCGCGCATCACGCAAAGGAAACCGGCCTTGCCAAAGAACCATTGATGAATGTCGATGATGTTTTGGCGAAGGCGCAGATTGCGCGCGAAGCCGGAGCATCCCGTTTTTGCATGGGTGCTGCGTGGCGCGAAGTGCGTGATGGTCAGGAATTCGATAATGTTGTCGAGATGGTGAAGGGTATTCGCGGCATGGGCATGGAAGCATGTGTTACGCTCGGCATGCTGAAGCCGCATCAGGCCCAGCGCCTCGCCGATGCCGGGTTGACGGCTTATAACCACAATCTCGATACCAGCCCGGAATTCTACGAGAAGATCATCACTACGCGTTGCTATGAAGATCG
>DASTLS010000316.1:0-16137 GCA_035714725.1 Alphaproteobacteria bacterium
AGCGAACGGATTTCGATCAATAGCTGATCTTGGTGCAGCGACATCTGCTCGAGCTGTGTATTGGCTTCGGCAAGGTTCTTCTTGATGTCGGTCAAGTAACCCGCGAACACGACAAACAATACCGCACAGCAGGTGATCGAGACCGCAAGGCTGGTGATCCAGAGCGAAATCGTCTGTTGCGTCGATTGCGAATTGTTGCTCGGTTCCATGGGCCTTGCTCCTTAAGCTGCGTTGGATTGCTGGAATTGCGGATGCACGATAGCGCCGTTGCGCGTCAACATGACGCCGCGCACGATTTCATCGTCCCAATTGACGGCGAGCTGGCCGCCTTCCTTGGCGGAAAGCAGCGCGACAAAATTATAAAGGTTACGGGCATAAAGGGCCGATGCATCCACCGCGATGCGGCTCGCCATATTGCGGTGGCCGACGATCTTGACGCCGAACGCTTCCACGACCTTACCCGCTTCGCTGAGCGCGCAATTGCCACCCTGCTCGACCGCGAGATCGACAACGACAGAGCCCGGCTTCATCGTGCGCAACATCTCTTCGCTGATAAGGCGCGGCGCAGCACGGCCCGGAATAAGTGCAGTGCAGATAACGACATCCTGCTTCTTGATGGTTTCGGCGATCAGCGCAGCTTGCTTTTGCTTGTAATCGTCGCTCATTTCCTTGGCATAGCCGCCGGCGGTTTGCGCCTGCTTGGTTTCTTCGGTTTCAACCATCACGAAGGTCGCGCCCAAGCTTTCAACTTGTTCTTTAGCCACAGGGCGAACGTCGGTTGCGGAAACAACGGCGCCCAAACGGCGAGCTGTCGCAATTGATTGCAGACCGGCAACGCCGGCGCCCATCACAAGGACTTTGGCGGGCGGAACGGTACCGGCCGCCGTCATCATCATCGGGAACGCGCGGCCGAAATGCTCGGCGGCATCCAGCACCGCTTTGTAACCGGCAAGGTTTGATTGGCTTGAAAGAACGTCCATCGACTGCGCGCGCGTGATGCGCGGCATGAGTTCCATCGACATCGCGGTGATGTTGGCGCGCGCATAGGTCTCGAGATCGCCCCGCGCAGAATATGGATTGAGCATCGCAACGAGAACGGCACCGGATTTCAGTAAGCCCATTTCATTGCGACCTTCACCCTCATTCATCGGGCGCTGAACCTTCAAAACAATATCGGCATCACGCAACGTGACGGCAGCATCGGGAATAATCTGAGCCCCTGCGGCAATATATTGATCGTCGGGATAGGAAGCTTCCGCACCGGCACCTGCTTCAACCACCACTTCATAGCCAAGCGCACGGTACTTCTTCACCATATCAGGCGTCGCAGCGACACGCTTTTCGTAGGTCCGGCGTTCTTTGGGGATGGCGATTTTCATTCGGCGTCTTGGCAGGAGGTTAAGGAATCAGGACTAAGCCCTTCATATTGGCGTAGTTTTTAACCGCTGTGAAGCCGATTATAACCCCGCAGATTTGAGCGCTTTCGCCTGATTTTTGGCGAGCGCCTTCACGTCAAACCCGCTGATCAGCTCCTGAAACATGCGATACCAGTTGATCTCGGCGCGGAGGCGCAAAAATACTGAGCCGAGGCCGATGGCAGCCCGGTCCATAAACACAAATTCGCGCGGCACTTCCACACCACCGATCTTGCGTAACTCTTCATGGACCTTATTAGCCGTTTCGCGACCGTAAAGACCGGTATTGGTTTCCTCGATCAAACGGGTCTTATCTTCCAAAAGCGGCGCATAGATGAATTGAGCCCAGATATTAAGAATCCGAACCAACTCCTTGCTCGGATTCGTAAAACCCCACGCCTTATAAGCTTCTACTGCAAGTTCGGGTTTCTTATCCCGGAGCGCCGAATAGAGGGTTATGACGCCCTGCACCAGCTCCGGCTTGAATACGCGGATACACCCGAAATCGAGCAGATTGATGCTGTTATCCTTCCGGACAGTGTAATTGCCCAAATGCGGGTCGCCATGGATGACGCCATAATAATAAAACGGCGTGTACCAGGCGCGGAACATGTTGATCGCGATCTCGTTGCGCTCTTTCAGGTTACGTTTCTCAGCAACCTTCACGAGCTTCTCACCCTCGAGCCATGTCATGGTCAGTAACCGGTCGGTTGAGAGTGTTGCGACAGTTTCCGGCACATGCACATTCTCGACATCGGCGAGCATGTGCTGATAGAGCGCGATGTGTTTGGCTTCTAATTCATAATCCAATTCCTCGCGCAGACGGTCAGCGATTTCTTCCTGAACTTTCTTGGTCGAAACGGCGCGGTCGTAACGCTCGAACACGGCCATCACCATTTTCAGCTGGCGAAGATCGGCTTCGACCGTCGATTGCATGTCTGGGTACTGCAGCTTGCAGGCGAGCGGCTTGCCGTCTTTGGTCACAGCCCTATGCACCTGCCCGAGTGATGCCGCGGCGCTCGCTTCATGATCGAATGATTTGAACCTCGATTCCCAATCGGCGCCGAGTTCTGCGGCCATACGACGCTTCACGAACGGCCAGCCCATCGATGGCGCATCGGATTGAAGCTGCGCCAACTCCATCGCATATTCTTTCGGCACGGCATCAGGAATGGTGGAAAGGATTTGCGCCACCTTCATCAGCGGTCCTTTAAGACCACCGAGCGCCAAGCGCAGTCGCTCTGCCTGTTTCTGCCGGTCGGGATTTAGGCCGAGATATTTCTTGCCCGCGACGCGCGCGCCAAAACCCGCCATCGACGCCGAAACTTTGGCGTAGCGTTTTACGCGTTTGGGAAGAGAATTTTTTTCTTTGGGCATCTAAGCAGTCTATCCGGCTTCACGCATTGGTGAAACTAGAAACCTAGACTACTTAGCTAAAGCAGCCGGAGGAAGTTTAAAAGTGCTGACGGCTCTCGGCGGCTCGACACCAAGAGATTTTCTTGCCAACTCAATCGCCTCACAGACAGCAGGATTAAGGTGTGCCTGAACAATCGAAATGTCTGAGCGCGACATAACAGGAGCGCCGGCAATATAATTAATAGCCGTTACCGCTTTTGTGAATGCCGAGGTTTCTGACTCACCTGTGCACGCACGAAAATCGTTTACAAATTCAATGAACTTGTTCGCACCATCGAGAGGTGAAGTTTGGGCAGCGCGATAGATGTCATCGACATACGCGCCTTGGCCTTGCTTTAATTGCGGCATAAATCCCTCAAAATATACATTTGCCTAATGGCGGCATTATCTGGATTTTGCCCGTTAAGCACAACGGACTTAATACTTTCACCAATGATTATTGGCTTAGATCATCGCCATGCCGCCGTTAACATGCAGCGTTTGGCCAGTGATATAGCGCGCTTCGTCGGATGCGAGGAAGGCCACGGCGGAGCCGATATCCTTGCCCTCGCCCATTTGCCCAGCGGGAATGCTCGCCAAAATTTGCTGTTTCTGGGCGTCGGTCAGAACATCGGTCATGGCTGATGTGATGAAGCCGGGAGCCACGCAATTTACGGTCACGTTACGCGGCGCCATTTCCTGCGCTAGCGATTTGCTCATGCCAATCAGGCCTGCTTTCGATGCCGCGTAATTTGCCTGACCGCCATTACCGGTCACACCAACGACAGAGGTGATGCTGATGATACGGCCCCAGCGGCGCGACATCATGCCTTTGAGGGATGCGCGCGAAAGGCGGAATGCAGCCGCGAGATTGACGTTGATCACAGTCTCCCAATCTTCATCTTTCATGCGGAGCGCAAGGCCATCGCGCGTGAGGCCGGCATTGTTCACGAGGATATCGACGCCAGCGCCCACTTGAGCTTCGGCATCTTTGATCAAGGCAGCAGGTGCCGCGGGGTCGGAGAGATTGGCAGCAGCAACAAAAGCGCGATCACCGAGTTCGGCTTTCAGTGCATTCAGCGCATCGACCTTAGTGCCAGACAGAACAACCTTTGCACCCTGCGCGTGCAGTGCCTTGGCGATAGCGTTACCGAGGCCACCCGAAGCGCCGGTGACGAGTGCGTTTTTGCCGGAAAGATTGAACATGGCTTACCTTGCTTTCAGAAAGTTTTCGATGTCTTCGGGCGTCTGTAATGACGTGGCCGGCAGTTCTTTATCAATACGTTTCGTGAGACCCGCAAGAACGTTGCCCGAACCGCATTCGACTAATTGTTCAACGCCTTGCGCCTTCATGTAAAGCACGGATTCACGCCAGCGCACGGCGCCTGTGACCTGCTGCACCAGCAAATCGCGAATAGTCTCGACGTTGCTGACGGCTTCGGCAGTCACGTTCGCCACGAGCGGCACAACCGGCGACTTCATCGCAACGCGCGACAAAGCCTCGTGCATAATTTCTGCGGCTGGCTCCATCAACGAGCAATGGAACGGCGCGCTAACCGGTAATTTCACACTGCGCTTAAAGCCACGCTCGGCGGCAATCGCCATCGCGCGATCAACGGCGGCAACGTGACCGCTGATCACAACCTGACCCGGTGCATTATCGTTGGCTGCGGTGCAGACTTCGCGCCCGGCAGCTGCCGATGCGATATCTTGCGCCTGAGCCATATCAACACCGATGAGCGCTGCCATTGTGCCGATACCAACCGGGACTGCTTTCTGCATCGCCTGTCCACGCGTCTTGAGAAGTCGGGCGGTATCGGTAAGCGTGAAGGTACCCGCAGCGCATAGCGCCGAATATTCACCGAGGCTGTGACCGGCAACAAACTTGGCATTGTCGGCGAGCTTATACTGCCCCTGCTTTTCCAGAATACGGATGACAGCCATGCTGACGGCCATCAAGGCCGGTTGGGCATTTTCGGTCAGCTTGAGGTCGTCGTTCGGGCCTTCGAACATCAGCTTGGTGAGCTTCTGCTGCAGGGCCTCATCGACCTCCTGAAACACCTCGCGCGCTTCGGCAAAGGCACCGGCAAGCGCCTGCCCCATGCCTACGGCCTGGCTACCCTGCCCCGGAAATATGAACGCACGCTTCATTCTGGCTCCGCAATAATATGAGGTCCCCGGAGGGAGACTGAAATGGTTCAGGATAGGTGCCTTCTTGCTTCAGACTTGTCAAATCAGGCTTAAAAAGGTCTATTGTCGGGCATCAGGAGACCCCCATGATCATCGTTACCGGCGGCGCCGGCTTCATCGGCTCGAATCTTGTCGCGGCGCTCGACGCACGCGGCGAACGGGTGGTCGTGTGCGATTGGCTAGGCACCGAAGACAAATGGCGGAATATCGCCAAACGCGACCTGGAATCTGTCGTCGCCCCTGAAAAGCTTATGGAATTCCTCGAGCATCACGGCAGCGATGTCGAAGCGGTCTTTCATATGGGCGCGATTTCGGCGACCACCGAAAAAGACGTCGACCTGATCATCGAGACCAATTTTCGCCTCAGCCGCCGTTTGTGGAAATGGTGCAAGGATACCAACATCCAGTTCATCTACGCCTCCTCCGCCGCTACCTACGGCGACGGCACGGCTGGCTTCAAGGATGACGAAAGCATCGAAAGCCTCTCCCGCCTTGAGCCGCTCAACCCTTACGGCTGGAGCAAGCATTTGTTCGACCGCTGGGTTGCACGACAGAAAGCGCGCGCTGCTGGCGGTCCTTCTCAATGTGTTGGCCTCAAATTTTTCAACGTCTATGGCCCCAACGAATATCACAAAGGCAGTATGCGCTCGGTCGTCGAACAGGTCTATCCGTTCGCGGCGCGCGGTGAAGCCTTTCAGCTCTTCAAATCCCATAACCCGGATTATGAAGATGGCGGGCAGTTGCGCGACTTCGTCTGGGTAGGTGATTGCGTCAAAGTGATGCTGTGGCTGTTCGAGCATCCGAAGATCAACGGCCTCTTCAACCTCGGTACCGGGAAGGCGCGCAGTTTTGCGGACCTCGCCACCGCCGTATACCGCGCGGCAGACAAAGCGCCCTTGATTCGCTATCGCGATATGCCCGAGGAATTACGCGGCAAATACCAGTATTTCACCGAAGCCGATATGGGCAAGCTGCGCTCGGTCGGTTACACAGCGCCCTTTACCAGCCTCGAAGATGGCGTCAAACTTTACGTTCAGGATTACCTCGCCAAGGCGGATAAGTATGTCTGAGACTTTAGCCCCACTGATTGAGAAGCTCGCGAACCATCGCATCCTCTGCGTGGGCGACGTGATGCTTGATCGCTACGTCTATGGTCAGGTGGAGCGCATCTCACCGGAAGCCCCTATTCCCGTGCTGCGTATTCAGCGGGAAGCCGTGACACTTGGTGCGGCCGGTAACGTTGTTCGCAACATCGTTTCGCTCGGCGGCCAAGTCGATCTAATCGGCATCATCGGACAAGACCAGGCTGGTTATGATCTCGCCAAGCAACTGACATCCCTGCCGCAGGTGACATCGAACCTTCTCACCGACAATGCTCGCCCGACGACAGTGAAGACACGCTTCGTTGCTGACGGCCAGCAGATGCTGCGCGCCGATTTTGAAGTCAGCCAGCCGATCTCCGTTGATATGGAGCGACAGACCTTGCTGCGCGTGCGCGGCGCGATTGAAGGCTGCAATGTCCTTATCCTCTCCGACTATGCCAAAGGCGTGCTGAGCAAATCGGTCGTGACCGAGATCATCAAACTCGCCAACGAAAAAGGCTGCAAAGTCCTGATCGATCCCAAGGGCCGCGATTTCAGCCATTACAAAGGCGCCTATATGCTGACGCCGAACCGCAAGGAACTTGCGGAAGTCACGGGCTCAAAGATCGATACCATTGATGATGCCGAAAAAGCCGCACGCATACTGATCGAAAAGCATCAGTTGCAGGGCGTGTTGGCGAAGCTCGGCAGTGACGGCGTTTGTCTCGTCATGAAAGGCCAGCCGCCGCAGCATTTCCGTGCGACAGCCCGCGAAGTGTTCGATGTTTCCGGCGCCGGCGATACCGTTGTTGCGACACTTGCTCTCGGCCTTGCCGGCGGCCTTAGCCCAGCCGATAGCGCGGCGCTTGCCAATATCGCGGGCGCTATTGTTGTGGCCAAGATCGGTACTGCAACCGTCACCCGCGAAGAACTCGCCCGCGAGCTCGAACAAGACGCCGCACGCCAGAGCCACGATAAGCTTAGCTCGCTCGAAGATGCCGCAGAGCTTGCGGAACGCTGGAGAAAGCAAGGCCTCAAGGTCGGCTTTACGAACGGCTGTTTTGACCTTCTCCATCCCGGACATATCTCGTTGCTGCGCCAAGCTCGAGCGGCATGCGACAAGCTCGTGGTTGGTTTGAACAGCGACAGTTCTGTGAAGCGCCTGAAAGGCGATGCCCGCCCGGTACAGAATGAAGCCTCGCGCGCTGCGGTGCTCTCATCGCTCTCCGATGTCGATCAAATTGTCATCTTCTCGGAAGAAACGCCCGTCAATCAAATCAAAGCAATCCGCCCCGCTGTTCTCGTCAAAGGCGCGGATTACACGGTTGAGACCGTCGTCGGCGCCGACCTTGTGCAAGGCTGGGGCGGGCAGGTTGTCCTCGCCAAGCTCGTCGACGGCCATAGCACGACAAACACCATCGCCCGCATGAACGCCCCGTCAAAGAAAGCCGGCGGCGCGGGCTGATGACAGTCTGCATTCAATATTCGCGGCCCATCTCGGGCAAAAATGACGGCGAAATTTTCGGCCTCGATGTCGCGGTCAGCAACTTCCTCACCGCTTATTTCAAGCACAGCAACCAGCAGCAGTTCATCTGCCGCCCGACCGATTTCCCGAGTTTCGATCATTTCAAGGCTCTCGCAAAAGCCGTGGGCGTGGATGAGCAGCGTTGCGTTGGTCTCGACCCACGTCACCCGAAGCATAATCTCGGCAGCATCGACACACTCTTTCGCCCTGACCCGCTGATCGCCGATCTCGCCTGGCGTCGTCAACAGCTCCCATCTCCAGGCTTTGCCACTTGCGGCCTTGTCCACACCATGAGCGGCGAACGTATTGCTCGCGCCGTTGGCGAGCTGCTCACGGCCCCCACCGATGAGAACGATGCATTGATCTGCCCGTCCGAAGCCATTCGCGATGCCATACATAATATGTGGGAAATCCAGGCGGATTATCTCAATCACCGCTCCGGTGGCAAGTTCAAATGCCCGGTGCAGACGCCTGTTATCCCGCTCGGTATCGATACCGATAAATTCCTGAATCTGACGACAGCAGATAAACGCACAGCTCAACGCAAAGCCCTTGACGTCAACGATGATGAAGTTGTGGTTCTTTTCATTGGTCGCCTGAGCTTCGCGACCAAAGCGCATCCGCTCGCACTGTGGCAAGCCGCCGAACGCGCCGCGCAGCATCTGCAAAAGAAACTGCGCATCATCATGTACGGCTATTTCAAACCTGGGGATATGGAACAGCATTTCAGAAAGCTCGCGGCTGAGACAGCCAAGAACATCACAATTGAATTCGTGATGAACGACGATAAGCGCTTTCCGGATGGGCTTTGGGCGGCGGGCGATATCTTCACATCGCTCTCCGACAATATTCAGGAAAGTTTCGGCCTTACGCCGGTGGAAGCCATGGCCTGCGGGCTGCCCGCGATCATTACCGATTGGGATGGTTATCGCGGCAGCGTGCGCGACGGATTAGATGGCTTCCTCATTCCAACAATGACGCCGCCGCCTTCGGCTGGCCTCGCGATTGCTGAAGCCTATTACAATGAAGAGAATTACGGCGTCTCATTGATGGGCGCAGCGCAATCCACTTCCATCGATATCGACGCGTGTGCCAAGGCCATCGGCATCCTCGCGGGCGACGAAGGCCGCCGCAAGAGCTTCGGCGACAATGCCCGTACACGCGCGCAACATATCTTCGATTGGCGTCACATCATCAAAGCCTATGAGGAATTGTGGACTGAGCTTTCCGCCAAGCGTAAGGCATCCAAGCCAAAACCGGCCCTGCCCGCGAATTGGCAAGCCGTGCATCCTTCCTATCCAAACCCGTGGCAGATGTTCCGCAGCTTCCCGTCATCCCTTCTCACGATGGAAGACAAACTCACAATTGCGATGAGCAAAGACGAGATTACAGCGCTCACAGCGCATGAGATGAATTACTTCATCCCGGAATTGCTGGTGCCGAAAGAAACCATGCTTGAGATGATCGAATTGGTGCGGAAAGCCGGAAGCCCACGTGTGCAAGATATCGTCAGCGCCTTCCCGCCGCCCGAACATGACCGCATCCTGCGGTGTATCGGCTGGATGTTGAAGCATGGCATCGCAACCACGGGACGGCCCTGATGCCGGATGTACCCTTCTTCGATGATCTGTGGTTCAAGCTCATCGTCGGGTACGTGATAGGTTTGGCACTCGGCAGCTTCGTGACGATGCTTAGTTATCGTTTGCCGCGGCGACTTTCCATCGCCACGGCCCATTCACAATGCCCCAATTGCCACCGACCGCTGAGAGCACGCGATCTCGTGCCTATTTTCTCGTGGGGCATATCAGGCGGTAAATGCCGCTATTGCAAAACGCCGATCAGCGCGCGCTATCCACTTATCGAACTCGTCACGGCGACGCTTAGCGCCATTGCGATGGGTTATTTCGGATTCCAATGGGCCGTTCTCGGCGCTTTCGCCGTGATCATCTTCGCCGTCACATTAGTCACGGTCGATATCGAAGATAGAGACTAAGCTGCTTTAGTCGCGTGGCGCTTCATATACTCTTCGACGATACCTTTGGGCACAAGGTGATAGCCGTTGGTCGGTTTCGCGGTTGAAACTTCGCCTGTCTTCGTCAGCGTCACATAAAGTTTCCCGACCTGCGCGACCTCGATGCAATCATCGACATCATACAGATCGTCGGTATGAACGGGGCTGCCCCAGCCGGTAAGCATTTCGCTTTTCGCACGCTTCTTCGCATTCGGAAGGCAATCGGAGATCAGCAATTTATTGGCGTGATACTCCGTGAACTCGCCGTCTTTATAGGCACCGAGATTGACGAAAAAGAGCCGCACATCAGCTTCGGTTTTCGTTTCACTGAGGCCAATGCGGTAACCGTCGACAACATCGACTTCTACGTATGAATCCAGATGCAGGTCGTCCTGCGTGCCGAACCATTTATCCATCAGCTGTTCGTAGGTATCTGCGATTGTCTCGCCGGTCACAAAAACGACGTCGTGCAATTCGGTGTTACATTTCGGGGCTCGCCCGCCGAGGTACACAGCGAAGAGCTTCATCATGCCGCCTTTTGCGTTAGCGCCAATTCAATCGCGCTAATGGCCTTCGGCATCGCGGCGATATCCGTGCCACCAGCCTGCGCCATATCAGGACGACCACCTCCGCCTTTGCCGCCGACGGCCTCTGCGCCGGTCTTGACGAGATCGACGGCGCTGACGCGCTTGGTGAGATCTTCGGTTACTGCGACGACAATGGAGACTTTATCCTCAAAGCCCGAGACGAGCGCCACAACACCGGATTTAATCTGCGTCTTGAAGGCATCGGCCATCGGCTTGAGATCTTTGGCTGGCACATCCTTCAGCACGCGACTGACGAAATTGATACCGTTGACCTGCTTTGGAGCTTCGGATGGCGCTGAAGCCGTACCACCGCCGAGTGCGACCTGACGGCGTAAATCAGCAACTTCTTTCTCAAGCTTCTTACGCTCATCCATGAGCTGCGCGACACGCGCGGGCACTTCGGCTGCCGTTGCCTTCATGGCGTTTGCGGCTTCTTTCAGCAGATGTTCCTGCTGGTTATACCAATCGAGTGCAGCCTGACCTGTGAGCGCTTCGATACGACGCACGCCGGATGACACCGCACTTTCGGATACGATTTTGAAGAGACCGATATCACCGGTACGCTTCACATGCGTGCCGCCGCAAAGTTCGACCGAGAAGAATTCTTTGCCCTTTTCGTTCTTCTCTTCTTTGCCGCCCATAAAGAGCACGCGCACTTCGTCGCCATACTTTTCGCCGAAGAGTGCCATAGCACCTTCTTCGATAGCTTCGTTCGGCGTCATGAGGCGCGTCACGACTTCATCATTCAGGCGAATGCGATTATTGACCTCAAGCTCAACCTCGGTGAGGTCAGCAGCTGAAATCGGCGTCGGTTGGCTGAAATCGAAACGTAATTTATCTGGCCCTACCAACGAGCCCTTCTGCGTCACGTGCGAGCCCAGGCGGCGGCGCAGCGCTTCATGCAGCAAATGCGTGGCGGAATGGTGCGAGCGTAGGTTGGAGCGGCGCGTGCCGTCAACTTCCAGCACGACCAAATCGCCGACTTTGATCTCGCCCTTTTCCACTTTGCCGTAATGAACCCAAACGGTGTCCGCTTCTTTTTGCGTATCGGTGATTTTGATCACCGCGCCGCTGGCGGTCGTGATTTTACCGGCATCGCCCATCTGGCCGCCGGATTCACCGTAGAACGGCGTTTGATTGACGACGATTTGAACGTCGGAGCCAGCAACGGCCGATTTCACGCGCGCGCCTTTTTGCACTAACGCTTTGACCTGACCTTCGGCTTTTTCCGTGCTGTAGCCGAGGAAATCGGTTGCACCGAATTCATCGCGCACTTCAAACCAGATTTTCGATGTGCCGGCATCACCCGAGCCGGACCATGACGCACGAGCGACAGCCTTCTGCCGCTCCATCGCCGCTTCGAAGCCGGGAATATCAACCAGCTTGCCCTTACCGCGCAAAACATCCTGCGTCAGGTCAATCGGGAAACCGAATGTGTCATAGAGCTTGAATGCAACGTCGCCCGGCAGTTCTTCACCGGATTTCAGCTTGCCGGTTTCTTCGTCGAGTAACTTGAGGCCGCGATCAAGCATTTGCTTGAAGCGGGATTCTTCGAGTTCCAGTGTCGCTGTAATCAGCGGCTCGGCGCGAGTAAGTTCCGGATAGGCCGTGCCCATCTGCTTCACGAGCTCCGGTACGAGCTTATAAATCATCGGCTCTTTGGCGCCGAGGATATGCGCGTGACGCATGGCGCGGCGCATAATGCGGCGGAGAACATAGCCGCGGCCTTCATTACCCGGCAGCACGCCGTCGGCAATCAAGAAGGATGTCGCACGCAAATGATCGGCGATAACGCGGAAAGATGGTTTCTGCGCGCCTTCCGGATTGACCTTTACGAGGTCGGCAGTCGCGCCGATGATCGATTTGAACAAATCGATATCGTAGTTCGACGTAACGCCCTGCATGATCGCGGCCATACGCTCGAGGCCCATGCCGGTATCGACAGACGGTTTCGGCAGCGCAACGCGCCCACCACCGGCCTGCTCTTCAAATTGCATGAAAACGAGGTTCCAGAATTCGAGGAAACGATCACCGTCCTCGTCCGGCGATCCCGGTGGGCCACCCTGCAGCTTGTCGCCCTGATCAATGAAGATTTCAGAGCACGGGCCACACGGACCGACATCGCCCATACGCCAGAAATTGGCATCGGTCTTAATACGGATGATCTTATCATCCGAAAAGCCTGCGATCTTTTTCCACAGCTGCGCCGCCTGATCATCTTCATGATAAACGGTGACGAGCAACCGGTCTTTCGATAGGCCGTAATGTTTGGTGACGAGTTCCCACGCAAATTCAATCGCCTCGGCCTTGAAGTAATCGCCGAAAGAGAAATTGCCGAGCATCTCGAAGAAAGTATGGTGGCGCGCGGTATAGCCTACGTTCTCGAGGTCGTTATGCTTACCGCCGGCGCGTACCGATTTCTGAGCGGACGTCGCGCGCTTATAGGGTCGCGTTTCCGCGCCCGTGAAAACATTCTTGAACTGCACCATGCCGGAATTGACGAACATCAATGTCGGGTCATTGCGCGGCACCAGCGGCGAAGATTCAACCGCCGTGTGACTCTTGCTCACGAAGTAATCGATGAACGTGGAACGGATATTGGCGAGCGTTTTAGTCATGGCATCCCTCTAATGCTGCCATTTTGCCAAAAACCGACAGGAAGTCCATGAAATTAAACAAAAATTCTAAAAACCGGCTTTAAATAAAAGCTATTTAGTTGCGCTTTTGGCTGCTAAAAACCCTAAATAGTCCAAGCCCATTATTTGGAGAGCATTATGGTACCGGTATATCACGCGCCGTTTGAATCGAGAGTTACGGCGAGAACATTGAAAGCCTACGGCGATGAGCTGGTAGCGATCGCCATAGAAAACTGCAAAATTTCTTATCTGGGCATTGCTCAGAGTAAATTAAGCGAGGCTGCCGACGCATACAGGCGAGCCGCCCAAAACACAGTTGGATATCGTCAAAGCGAGAAACTGGAACTGGCTGCTGTTCAAGCCGATGATTGGGCTCAAACACTCACTCGCCGGATTGAGACCGATGGTGAGCGCCGTAACTTTAGCGCACGTCGTGCCGCTGGCTTAACAAGTTAAAATTGTTGGGAGACGTCATATGACATTTCAGATGCCAACCGTAGTGCCTTTCACGCCGACCGAGCCGGAAAAATATTTCTTTGGTCATGCCGCTGATGAAGCCGGCAAGCCGTATGTTCTCTACATGCAGGATATCGCAGAGCTGACTCGTAAACCCGGCCATCTGCCCGGCCATGTCGGCATTACTGCCGAGCCAGTCGATGAGAAGTATGCCGGCCCAACTCGATTTTTAATTGTTCCTATGATTAGCAATGCTAAAATTTTACTTGATACGCCAACCATCATCAACCGCGGCACAGGCTCTATCATTGCAACGCCAGTCCCTTTGTCTACCCGCAGAGTCGGGAAGAGCAATACGGCGTTTCATTCGCTCATGAGCCCTACAGCGGTCAGGCTTTACGGCCCCAAGCTGGAGCTTGCTTAAGAATCTTCTTATAAACAGGACAGGTTTTGGCATGAGCTCCCGGCAAATAGCCGATGCTCATGAGAAACTCGCCGACAATTTCGCCGCCCATAAATTTGAATTCTTTTTTGAAGAGCTTCACCCACTCTTCTTTCGTCAGCGGATGATGGGCGGCAATCCATTTTGCCAAGCCCCCATGCGATTTCCGAATGGGCTGAATGCGCTTGGCATTCTCAATAATCGCTTCGATCTTGAGGCGGTTGCGAATGATGCCTTCGTCTTTTAACAGGCGTTTGATATCTGCCGCTTTGTACTTCGCGACTTTATCGACCGAGAAGCGGTTGAAGGCTTTGTTCATCGCCTTGCGCTTCTTCAGCACAATCTCCCACGAAAGGCCCGCCTGCATAATCTCAAGCGCCATGCGCTCGAAGAGACGCTGCTCGTTGGTTTCCGGAAAGCCGTATTCTTTCTCGTGATAATCGTTATGGACCGGATGCCCCGGCGCTTTCTGGCAATACCCCGACATTACATGCTCATTCGTGCAGCGATATCATGGAACGATATGATATCGGCACGCACCAGCAGATCAATCGCGAGCCAGACAAAGAATGTGATGACAGTTGTGATGACGATCTTGCGCTTAAGGCCGGGATTAACCGGCGCTCCCGGCATCGTGCCGTCGGTTGGTTTCGTGATGCTCTGAATATTCAGCGGCAGGACACAGAAAAAGATCATCCACCAAGAAATGACGAAGACCATGATGCTGGAGAAAAGCGGCATCTTAAATCCTTACGACATGCACTTCGGTGATGGGCTTTTTGCCGTGCACTTCCTTCATGATGCGTCGCGCGGCAGCAGCGACAGCATGGCGAACAGCGGCATCATCGATGCGCGTCGATTTCGGCATCGCCTCGACGGCATCCTGAATAGCGGCAACAATATCGCCCTGCAACGGCCCTTCGGCCCCCTCATCCGCCAAGCCCATCAACGCAACCTGCGGCTCGCGCGTAATGACGCCACGCGCATCCATCACAAGCGTGATAACGGCAGCACCGTTATAGCTCATCTTGCGGCGGTTCTTGGTCGCTTCATGATCAAGCGGTCGCACCGCGCGGCCATCAAGCCCCATGCGGCCGTGCGGCACTTCCGTCACGACTTCATGAATGCCGGGACCAAGGCGAATGATTTGGCCATTTTGAGGGATAAGCGTCGCGGGCACCTGACATTCTTTTGCAATGCGCGCGTGCTCCATCTGATGCCGCGCTTCCCCGTGCACTGGCAACACAAGTTTCGGACGCGTCCATTGATAGAGCTCTGCAATCTCATCCTGCGCAGGATGACCGGAGACATGCACGAAGGCCTGATCCTGCGTGATGACCTGCAACCCTTGCGCAATCAGGCGGTTCTGCAGCTTCGCAATCGCCTTCTCATTTCCCGGAATTTCACGCGAGGAGAAGATAACGGCATCGCCACTATCAAGCTCGACTTCCGGATGATCGTCACCAACGATACGTGGCAAAGCCGAGCGCGGCTCGCCCTGGCAGCCGGTGCAGATGAAAACAATATTATCGCGCGGCGACAGCATCGCTTCATTCTCGCTGAGGAAATCCTTGAATTCGGGCAGATAGCCGCATTCTTCCGCCGTCTCCGCGTTGCGCCACATCGAACGACCGACGAGCGTCACGTACCGCCCTGCTTTCTTCGCCGCAATCGCGACTGATTTGAGGCGCGCAACGTTGCTCGAGAAGCAGGTTACGACGATGCGTTTCTTGAGTGTCTTGAAGAGCTCGTTCAACCCATCTTGCACTTCGCGCTCGGAGCCAGAGCGGCCCGGCACGAGCGCATTGGTTGAATCACCGACCAGCGCCATGAGGCCTTCGGCGCCTAATTCTTTCAAACGCGCGGAGTTGGTCACATCGCCGACGATAGGCTCAGGATCCAACTTCCAATCGCCGGTATGCAAAACCGTGCCGTGCTTGGTCGCAATGGCGAGCATCTGCGATTCTGGAATCGAATGCGTCACACCGATGAACTCGCCCTTAAAGGGACCAACTTCGAATGTGCCGCCTTTCGGGATTTCGATGATGCGCGCCTTCAAATCCATCTGTGCGAGCTTGTTGCGGATCAGCTCTGCCGTGAATTTGGTCGCGTAGATCGGGCATTGCAGCTGCGTCCACAAATAAGGTATCGCGCCGATATGATCTTCGTGCCCGTGCGTAACGACAATGCCGACAAGATCATCGCGGCGATCGGCGATAAAGCCGATGTTAGGCATAATAATCTCAACACCCGGTGTCGTTTCATCACCGAACGTGATGCCGCAATCGACCATCAGCCACTTGCCGGCTGTGCCGTAGAGATTGAGGTTCATACCGATTTCGCCGGCACCGCCAAGCGATAAAAACCAAACGGCGTCGTCAGGAGGACGATGAAGGTC